>JAYTQX010000177.1:0-13019 GCA_043746455.1 Pseudomonadota bacterium | reverse complement strand
CGCTTGCTCCGGCGTAACCGCCTTCGCGCCATGTTGTGCCGCCAGCGCGATAGCCGATGGCTCGTGCACGTCGACGACATAGCGCAGCTGCACGCCCGGATGCCGTGCCACATTGCCGCCATGAATTTTGCCAATACGGCCGGCGCCGAATACCGCAACGTTGATCGTGTCGCTCTCAGTCATCGTCCTCTCCCGGATGCGTCGTCTCTTCGAGTTTCAGTTCAAGCTATACAAGATGCAAAAGGCCGAACAGCTTGCTATGTTCCGCCAGGTCCGCTCAGCGCGCAGCCGCACGGGTGCACCGAGGCGACGCAAGCTGCGGTATGACCAAATATCTGGATGGTGGATTATGCTCGTTCGCAAAATTCTCCTGTGGCTGACTGCCTTTCTCGTCAGCGTCGCCGGTTTGTCGGCAGGCGCCGCGGGCACAACCCCGGGCAACGAACGCTATGTGCTGATCAGCCATGCGCCCGATTCGGACTCGTGGTGGAATACGGTCAAGAACGCGATTCGCCACGCCAGCGAGGATTTCGGCGTGCAGGTCGATTATCGCAATCCGAGCAACGGCGATCTGGCCGACATGGCCCGCCTGGTCGAACAGGCGGCGGCGCACAATTACGACGGCGTTGCGTTCGATATCGCCGACTACGATGTCCTGTCCAAGCCGGCAGCGCGCGTCACCGCCAAAGGCATTGCGCTGGTGACGCTGAACTCGGGCACCGCCGCCGAGAGCAGGAAACTCGGCGCGATCATGCATATCGGCCAAGGCGAATACTCAGCGGGCAAGGCAGCCGGTGAGCGCGCCAAGGCCGCTGGCGTTACTTCGTTTGTCTGCGTCAATCACTACGCCACCAATGCTGCCTCGTTTCAGCGATGCAAAGGTTTCGCCGATGCGATCGGCGTGGATTCGCGCGAGTCGATGATCGACTCGGGCGTCGATCCGACCGTCGTCGCCAGCAAGGTCGGTGCCTACCTGCGCAACCATCCGAACACGCAAGCCGTACTCACGCTGGGCCCGAATTCGGCCGAGCCCACCATTCAGGCGCTGGAGCGGATGGGGCTCGCCGGCAGGATTTATTTCGGCACCTTCGACCTGTCGCCGGCAATCATCCAGGCGATCAAGAAAGGCGAACTGAATTTCGCCATCGACCAGCAACCCTACCTGCAAGGCTATATGGCGATTGCCGTGCTGGCGATCGCACACGCGGACAAGACCCGGGATCAGGCGGCAATCGTTGCCAGGCTCAAAGCCAATCCGAAGTTCCAAGCGCGTCTGACGCAATACGGATTGGTGCCGGTCTACAACAGCGACGGTGTGAGTTCGGGACCGTCCTTCGTAACCAAGGACAACGTGGCTATGGTCGAAAAATACGCTGGGCAGTATCGCTAGAGCCGCTGCCTGTTCGTCGACGCTGGAATAGTCCAACATGCACCGCGGGCAACCCATGAGTGCCACCCTTCCGCCGATGACCCTGCCGATCGACAAGTCCGAAGAATCAACCGTGACGCCGCCAGACGAACGCGTACGCCGCATTTCGCGGTGGCGTGCTCTGCTCAATCGCCCGGAGTTCGGCTCGGTTGCCGGCACCCTGCTCGTGTTCGTGTTCTTCGGCGTGTTCGCCGGCGATTCGGGCATGTTCAACCTCGACGGGGTGATGAACTGGTCGCAGGTGGCGGCCTATCTGGGCATCATCGCGGTCGGTGCATGCCTGCTCATGATCGCCGGCGAGTTCGATCTGTCGATCGGTTCGATGATCGGTTTTGCCGGCATGACGATGGCGGTGCCGGCAATGTACCTGGGCTGGCCGATATGGCTTTCGATGCTGCTGGCATTTGCGGGCAGCATGACGCTGGGCTGGCTCAACGGCTATCTGGTCGTGCGTACCCGGTTGCCAAGCTTTATCGTCACACTCGCTTTCATGTTCATTCTGCGCGGGCTGACTCTGGTGCTGTCCACCCATTTCGGCAACAGCACCATCGTCAGCGGCGTCGGCGACAAGGTGAACACGGACCCGATCGTGCAGACCCTGTTTCAAGGCAGCACCGCGCACGAGGTGTTCGGCTGGCTCGCCGGTGCGGGGATAATCCAGAAGCTGCCCAATGGCGAACCCGTGGTGAACGGTATTCCGAAAGTGTTGCTGTGGTGGCTGGCGATAGCGCTCGGTGCGGGCTTCGTATTGTCGCGCACGCGCTTTGGCAACTGGATCTTCGCCGTCGGCGGCGATGCGAATGCCGCAAAAAATGTGGGCGTTCCGGTGCGTCGGGTAAAAATCAGCCTGTTCGTTTTCACTGCATTCTGCGCGTGCTTGTTCGGCGTGCTGCAGGTCGCCGACGTCGGCTCTGCTGCGGCCGATCGCGGTCTGCAGAAGGAATTCGAAGCGATCATCGCCGCCGTCATCGGCGGCTCCCTGCTGACCGGCGGCTACGGTTCGGTGCTCGGCGCCTGTTTCGGTGCGCTGATCTTCGGTGTCGTGCAGATCGGCATTTCCTACACCAGCTTCGATTCGGACTGGTATCGCGTCTTCCTTGGCGCGATGCTTCTGCTCGCCGTGCTGTTCAACCACTATATCCGCTCGCGCGCGACCGCGGGCAATTGAGGAACGGTCATGATTCCCGAAGCAGGCGACGACTGTATTTTGCAGCTTCAGAACGTAAGCAAGTTTTTCGGCACGGTCATCGCGCTTCAGGACGTCACTTTGCGTCTGCGTCGCGGCGAAGTGCACTGCCTGCTCGGCGACAACGGTGCGGGCAAGTCGACCCTGATCAAGATCCTTGCCGGCGTGCATCGGCCGGATCGCGGTCGCTATCTCGTCGACGGCGCAGAAGTGCAGTTCAAGTCACCGCGTGAAGCGCTCGACCGCGGCATTGCCACGGTCTACCAGGATCTCGCCTTGATTCCTTTGATGAGCGTGGCGCGCAATTTTTTTGCGGGACGTGAGCCGAAACGCAAGTTGTTCGGTTTGTTGCCGGTCATGGACATGCAGCATGCAGCCGACGTGGCCGGGGAGAAACTTGCCGAGATGGGCATCCACATGCGCTCGCCGCATCAGCCGGTCGGAACCATGTCCGGCGGCGAGCGGCAATGCCTGGCGATCGCCCGCGCGATTCACTTCGGCGCCAACGTACTGATTCTCGACGAACCGACCGCGGCGCTCGGCGTGCGCCAGAGTTGCAACGTGCTCAAACTGATCCACAAGGCGCGCGAACGCGGCATCTCGGTCATCTTCATCACCCATAACGTGCAGCATGCCTATCCGATCGGCGACAGTTTCACCCTGCTCAATCGCGGCCGGTCGATGGGTACGTTTGCCAAGGTCGCGATCAGCAAGGAGCAAGTGCTCGACATGATGGCCGGCGGCGCGGAAATGCAGGCTCTGGTGGACGAACTCGAGGGCCGCGCGGCGGCCTGATCCGAATCGCCGATTCACCCAAGCTCATGACCCAGCCCATCGCGATGAACGAACGCAAATACGACCTGATCTGCCTCGGCCGTCTGGCCGTCGATCTGTATGCGCAACAACCCGGTGCACGGCTGGAAGATGCAACGAGTTTCGCCAAATACCTCGGCGGCTCCTCGGCCAACGCGGCCTTCGGTGCGACGCGCCTGGGCTTGCGCACAGCGATGCTGAGCCGTGTCGGCGACGATCACATGGGACGCTTTCTGCGCGAAACCCTCGCCCGCGAAGGCTGCGATGTCAGCCAGGTTAGCGTCGATCCGCAACGCCTGACCGCCCTGGTGCTGCTCGGGATCAAGAATCGCGACACGTTCCCGCTGATTTTCTATCGCGAAAACTGCGCCGACATGGCGATCAGCGCGGCAGATATCGACGAGAGCTTTATCGCGTCGAGCTGGGCACTGGCGATCACCGGCACGCATTTCTCGACTGCCGGCGTCTATGCAGCGAGCCGCAAGGCGCTGGAGTATGCGCGCAAGCACGATGTGCGCACCGTGCTCGACATCGATTATCGCCCGGTGCTGTGGAGCCTTACCGGACGCGGCGATGGCGAGACGCGTTTTATCGCCGACAGCGGCGTCAGCGTACATCTGCAAAGTATACTTTCACAGTTCGATCTGATCGTCGGCACCGAGGAGGAGTTTCTTGTCGCCGGTGGCGAGCGCGATCTTACCGCCGCGCTGCAAACGGTGCGCGCGATCACTTCGGCAACCCTGGTCGTGAAGCGCGGCGCGCTAGGCTGCAGCGTGATCGAAGGCGCGATTCCGGCACGCATCGACGATGCGCCGGGTTATCGCGGCAGCGCGGTGGAAGTAGTGAACGTGCTCGGCGCGGGCGATGCGTTCATCGCCGGTTTTCTGTGTGGCTGGTTGCGGGGGGGGAATATCGAACGCAGCTGCGCCTATGCCAATGCCTGCGGCGCGATCGTGGTTTCGCGTCACGGCTGCGCTCCGGCCATGCCCAGTCGCGCCGAGCTGGATTATTTCCTTGCCCACGCGCCGCGTCTGCAGCGCCCCGACCGCGACGAAGAATTGGCGCATCTGCATCGGGTCAACACGGCGCGATCAACTTGGAGGGACTTGCATATCTTCGCCTTCGATCATCGCCGGCAGTTCTACGAGATGGCGCGAGAGTGCGCAGCGGAGGAATCGCGCCTGCCGCAACTCAAACGCCTGCTGGTCGAGGCAGTGGCAAAGACCGAACGCGAACACGGACTGCAACGCCGAATCGGCGTGCTGATCGACCAGCACTACGGCGAGGATGCCCTGCATGCCGCGACAGGACGCGGCTGGTGGATCGGCCGGCCGGTCGAGATGCCCGGCTCCAACCCGCTCGAATTCGAATACGGGCGCTCGATTGGCAGCCAGTTGCAGACCTGGCCCGGCGAGCACATCGTCAAATGCCTGGTGCAATTCGACCCGGATAGCGACGCGCAGTCGCGGCTGGAAACCGAGACCCAACTGCGCACGCTGTACGACGCGGTGAAACACAGCGGACACGCGTTGCTGCTCGAAGTCATTCCGCCGCCAAATGCGAACACGCCGTCGACGCCGGCCGAACGTGTATTGCGTTCGATGAAGCGCATCTACAATCTGGGCATCCGACCCGAATGGTGGAAGCTTGCGCCGATGTCCGCACAGGATTGGGCCAATGTGGATGCCTTGATCGCCGAACGCGATCCGCACTGCCGCGGTGTTTTGCTGCTCGGCCTCAATGCGGCATTCGCCGAATTGGCTGAGGCATTCAGCGCTGCCGCACGCAGCCGCAGTTGCCGCGGCTTTGCGGTCGGCCGTAGCATTTTCGTTGAGCCGGCGCGTGCCTGGCTGCGGCGTGACATCGACGACGCGACGCTGGTCGATCGCATCAGCGCCAACTTCGCCGAGCTGGTCGCGCTGTGGAGCAGGGCGCACGCAACGCCGACGCAGCCCGAACATGCGGAGGCCAGCGCATGAGCGCAACGGTTCGGCTGACCATGGCGCAGGCGCTGGTGCGTTATCTCGTCGCGCAAAAAATCCGCGACGAAGACAGCGGCGAACTGCTGCCGCTGTTCGGTGGCGTGTTCGCGATTTTCGGCCACGGCAATGTCGCCGGCATCGGCGAAGCGCTGTATGCCGAACGCGATCGGTTGCCCACCTATCGCGCGCATAACGAGCAGGCGATGACGCATGCCGCGATCGGCTACGCGAAGGCGCATATGCGCCGGCGCATGATGGCGGTGACCAGTTCCATCGGGCCCGGTGCAACCAACCTCGTTACCGCAGCTGCGCTGGCTCACGTCAACCGCTTGCCGGTGCTCCTGCTGCCGGGCGACATCTTCGTTTCGCGCGCGCCCGATCCGGTGCTGCAACAACTCGAAGACTTCGCCGACGGCACGGTCAGCGTCAACGACTGCCTGCGACCGGTGTCGCGCTATTTCGATCGCATCGTCAAAGCCGAACAATTGCTGACGGCGTTGCCGCGCGCGCTGCACGTGTTGACCGACCCGGCTTTGTGCGGGCCGGCCACGCTGGCATTGCCGCAGGACGTGCAGACCGATGCCTGGGATTGGCCGCTGAGCTTTTTCGCCGAGCGCACGCATCAGTTCCGCCGGCTGCCTCCCGCAGTCGATGAGGTCGCGGCGGCGGCACAGGCGCTGCGCAGCGCAAGGCGGCCGCTGCTGATAGCCGGCGGCGGTGCGCTCTACTCGGGTGCCGCAGCCGCGCTGCGCCACTTCGTCGACGCGCATGGCGTGCCAGTCGCCGAAACGCAAGCAGGCAAAGGCGTGCTGGCCTGGGACCATGCGCTGCAGCTTGGACCGGCCGGCGTATGCGGCTCCAGCGCCGCGAACGAACTGCTGGCGCAGGCCGATCTGGTGCTTGCGGTCGGCACGCGACTGCAGGACTTCACCACTGGTTCCAATGCGCTGTATGGCGACGCGCGCATCGTGACGCTTAACGTCAATGGCTACGATGCGCGCAAGGGCGGCGGTCCGGAGATTCTCGCCGATGCGCGATTGGGTCTGGAAGCGTTGTCCGCCACACTCGGCAACTGGCGTGCCGATTCCGTATGGCGTGAGCGCGCCGAACACAGGGCAGGTGACTGGCGCAAGATCGTCGACACGATCACCAGCCGCCGCGAATTGCCTGCCGGCACACTGCCCTACGACGGCGAGGTGATCGGCGCGGTGCAGCGCTCGCATGCCAATTCTGCCAGTGACGATATCGTCGTCTGCGCCGCCGGTACTCTGCCGGCCGAACTGGAGAAACTCTGGCGCACGCAAACGCCGGGCGGCTATCACATGGAGTACGGCTACTCGTGCATGGGTTACGAGATTGCCGGCGGTTTGGGCGTAAAGATGGCCAAACCGGAACGCGAGGTGATCGTGATGCTCGGCGACGGCAGCTATCTGATGCTCAACGCCGAGATCGCCACGTCGGTGATGCTTGACTTGAAGCTGATCGTCATCGTGCTCGACAACCGCGGTTTCGGCTGCATCAATCGCCTGCAGCAGGCCTGCGGCGGGGCGCCGTTCAACAATATGCTGGACGATTGCGTGCGCGGGCCGGATGGCGCGCCCGCGATCGACTTCGCCGCGCATGCGCACGCGATGGGCGCGCAGGCCGAGCACGTGCAAAGCATCGCCGAACTGGAACAGGCCCTCGCTCGCGCGCGCGCCGCCACCCGTACATACGTGATCGCGATCAATACCGATCATCGGCGCACCACCGACGTGGGCGGTTGCTGGTGGGAAGTGGCCGTGCCCGAAGTCTCCGAGCGCGATGCCGTTCGCCAGGCGCGCCGCGATTACGAGATCGCGAAGCAACATCAGCGGCCCGGCGCCGCGCATTCCGCGCGGGCGAAGTCCGATGAGCAGTAACGCATTCGAGGTGAAGATCGGCATCAATCCGATCGGCTGGAGCAACGACGACCTGCCCGCGCTTGGCGGCGAAACGCCGTTAGCGACTGCGCTCGGCGAGGGCCGCGAAATCGGCTATCAAGGTTTCGAACTCGGCAACAAGTTTCCGCGCGATCCATCCGCGCTGCGCGAACTGATGGCAGGCTACGGACTCGACGTCGTGTCCGGCTGGTATTCCGGGCAGCTCGCCACGCGCAGCGTTGAGCAGGAAATCGCCGCTGTGCAAGCGCACCTGCGCCTGCTCGCCGAGAACGGCTGCAAGGTCATGGTCTACGGCGAAGTCGCCGATTCCATCCAAGGCGAGCGCAATGTGCCTTTGTACCGGCGGCCGCGTTTTGCGAACGACGAAGTTTTCAAACGCTACGGCGAGCGGCTCACCGCGTTCGCCAGGTATCTGCTCACGCGCGGCGTGCGCCTTGCCTATCATCATCACATGGGCGCCTATGTGGAATCGGCCAACGACATCGATCGCGCGATGGCTTGCACCGGCGATGAGGTCGGTCTGCTGTTCGACAGCGGCCACGTCTACTTCGGCGGCGGTGATCCATTGGATGTTCTGCGCAAGCACATCGGACGCGTGTGTCACGTGCATTGCAAGGACGTACGCCCGGCGATCGTCCAGCACGCGCGCAACCATCAATGGAGTTTCCTCGACGCGGTGCTCAACGGCGTGTTCACCGTTCCCGGCGACGGTGCGATCGATTTCGCCGCCATTGTCGACGCGCTGCGCGCGCATGGCTATCGCGGCTGGCTCGTGGTCGAGGCCGAACAGGATCCCGCTGTCGCGCCGAGCTATGCCTACGCCAGGCTGGGCTATCGCACGCTGCGTGGATTGGTCGATGGCAGACCGTTGCCGGAGGCCGCATGAGTCTCCTCGTGAAAGCGCGGCCGCATGGCCGCGAGATCGTCAAAGTCACGCCGCAATCTGCAGGCTGGAGCCGCGTAGGCTTCGAGGCGTTTCGATTGGCGGCCGGGGAATCGTTCGGGATCACGCTGCCTGCAGGGCGCGAAGGTTGCCTCGTCGTACTGAGCGGACGCGTCGAAATCGACGTCGATGCGTTGGCGCTCGGTCCCCTCGGTGGGCGCACCAGCGTTTTCGAGGAGCGTTCGCCCGACGCGGTCTACGCGCCGCCCGATTCGCGCTATTCAATTCGTGCGTTGCATGCGGCCGAGTTCGCCCTGGCCACAGCGCCTGCACAAGGACAATTCACGGCACGACTGATCAGCGGCGCTTCGATGAAGCGCTCCGTGCGCGGTCATGGCACCAACACTCGCTACATTTGCGACATCCTGCCGCAAACCGAGCCGGCCGAATCGCTGCTCGTCGTCGAAGTGGTCACGCCGGCCGCGCATTCGTCCAGCTATCCGCCGCACAAGCACGACACCGACAACCTGCCGCTCGAAAGCGCGCTCGAGGAAACCTACTATCACCGCATCGATCCGCCGCAGGGCTTCGCCTTCCAACGCGTGTATACCGGCGCGCGCGATCTGGACGAATCGATGGCAGTGGCAGATCACGATGTCGTGATCGTGCCGCGCGGCTATCACCCGGTGGTGATGCCGCACGGCTATCGCGGTTATTATTTGAACGTGATGGCCGGCCCGCAGCGGGAATGGCGTTTCAAGAATGATCCCGCGCACGACTGGCTGATGCCGCGCTAAATCAGACGTGGAAACCGATGGGAACGGCGCAAGCTGCAATAAATTTGGCAACCCCATTTGAGAGCCTGATTGCAGGCCCTTGGCGGCTTTGTGCTGCCCCAATGATGGATTGGAAGGAGGGAGAACAAAATCAGTGAGTTACATGGCGTTGGTACGCCAATGGTACGCAGAAAATGGCAGATTTCTCGCAGCCCTGCGGGTCGATGTACGGTGGTGTGGACGAGGCGCTACAGCGCGCGTTTTGAGGGGCCAACTGCGGCTGCCACACCGACTTTGCCTCATACGCGGACACTGGTTGTGCTCTAGAAAGTGATCGACTTGCCGGCAAGGGGTGACCCAACATGCGCAATCTACCCTTTGGCGTACTCGCACTTGTCGGGTTTTTGCCTGTTCCACATTTGTCAGTGCAATAACGTCTGCGGCCATTCTCTTCCCCCCATCTCAGCTCAATTTCATCTGGAACATCAATCCGCAGGCGCACGAAGGGTTCCTGCTCTTAGGGGATTGGGCGCCCCTGCTACTGGCTGCCGTGAGTATCGTCTGCGCGCTGGCGGGAGTCGGTCTCGCTTGTCGAAGGCGGTGGGTTTCTGGTTATCTATCGGCATCCTGGTAGCGAATGCCTCCAGCGATGCGCTCGCTGCGATCAGACGCGCGGAACCGCGCATGCTTGTGGGTGTGTTGGTTGCAGCTGGCATGATCGTCTACCTGGCACGGCCGCACACACGACGCCTGTTCCGTTAGCTTCGCTGTCTCTCATGCTCACGCATGTTCTGACACGCAACGGCGCGCGGCAACATCACTTCTTCCCGACCCGCCCAATCAGAAGGGCTCGTCTGGGCGCGCGACTGTCATTTTCTGCGTCTGTCTCTAGGGCCGACGCCGCCGCAATAGATATCGTGCAGGGAATAGATAAGGCGTTGTGCAGGTCCGCTGCTGAGTTTGTAATAGATTGTCTGCGATTCTCGGCGAGTCGTCACCAATCCTTCCTCGCGCAACTTTGCTAGATGTTGCGACAACGCCGATTGGCTCAAGTCGATTCGCTGATTGATTTGTCCCACGGACAATTCCTCATCGACAAGCAAGCATAGGACGCGCAAGCGCTGGCCGTTGGCCAACATCTTGAGCAATCGGGTGGCCTCGTCGGCATTTTCGCGCATCGCGTCGTTATCGAAGGCTCGAAGAGCCGCGGATGATAGTTGCGGACGAGTCCTACTCATGGCGCTACCTCTTCGACCAGCCGCGTAGGTTCGCCTGCAGATCCTTGATCGCTGATCGCCTTCATATCATCGCCAGCTTGACTTATATATTATATATGACTATATTAGTAAATATGCAAGTAATCTCTTGGTCACGATCACAGCCAACCCCAGCGATTTCTTCGCAAGATGCGCACCGGCAACAGCGAGCCGGTATTCGAGATATACGTGATGAAGGCGCTGGGGATCCTGCGTCTTAAACCATCAACCAAGTCATCCAAACCAATGGAGGAACTGTCATGAACATCGATCGTGCTGTGATGGCGTTTGCGGGTACCGTCGTCATCGTCAGTCTGGCATTGGCTCGCTTCGTCTCGCCGTGGTGGCTATTGCTGACCTTGTTCGTCGGCCTCAATCTGCTGCAGGCCTCGTTCACAGGCTTTTGTCCGCTGGCGCTCATTCTGCGTCGGGTCGGCGTCAAGAGCGGTTGCGCATTCCAGTGATCCGCCGCGCCTCTAAGGGCGAGCAGCGATGAAGAGTCCGCGTGCCCTGCGTTGGGCGTATCTCGTCGCTGTCGTGACGATGACGCTTGGTTGCTCCCAGCCATCAGCACCGAACAAGGTGATGGCGCCTGTCGAACTCGCCACGATTACGCTCGCGCCGGAGACCGCGCGTCGCGAGCAGGTCTGGGACGGCGTGGTTGAGGCAACGAATCAGGCAACAATGTCCGCGCAGACCTCGGGGCGCGTGCTTGAGTTGCCGTACGACGTCAACGACTACGTCGAGGCCGGGGCAGTGATCGTGCGATTCACGAACGTCGAACAGCAGTCCGGCCAGCGTCGCGCCCAGGCGCAGATCGCTTCGGCCCAGGCCGCATTCGATGAGGCACAGGCAAACTACGCGCGCATCGCCGAGATCTACGGACGCAAGCTCGTCGCCAAGGCGCAGCTCGACCAGGCACTCGCTCAACGCGACAGTGCCAGCGCGGCTCTGAAATCCGCCCAGGCTTCGTTGCGCGAGGTTTCGCAGCAACTCGACTACACGGTCGTGCGCGCGCCATATTCCGGCATTGTCACCAAGCGCTTTGTGCAGATCGGTGAGTCGGTGCAAGCCGGACAACCCTTGATTGCCGGCGTGTCGCTCAACGAATTGCGGATCAACGTGCAGGTTCCGCAAAGTGCCGTCGATGCAATTCGCCGATATCACTCTGCCGACGTGCTGCTCGACAGCGAAGGCACGCGCCGTGTCTCTGCCGCCAAATTGACGATCTTCCCGTACGCAGATCCGGATACGCACACGTTCAGCGTGCGCCTGGATCTGCCGCCCCAGGAAACCGGCCTGTATCCCGGCATGACCGTGAAGTCCGCCTTCGCGATTGGCGAAGCGCAGCGCCTCCTAGTTCCCGAGTCGGCGCTGATCCAGCGCAGCGAATTCAGCGGGGTGTATGTCGTGGCCGACAACCGCGTCAGCTTGCGCCAGGTGCGGCTCGGTCACCGCTTCGGCGAGCGCGTCGAAATACTGTCCGGCCTCAGCGAGGGTGAGAAGGTCGCGACCGACCCGAATGCAGCTGCGCTATATCTGAGCGGCATCCAGACCAGCAAGGCGGGTTGAATGGAAAGTGTCCGCCTTGGCTTCTCCGGCCGCATCGCCAGGACCTTTCAGGCATCGCCGCTGACGCCAATTTTCGCGCTGCTTGCACTGCTGCTGGGTACCTTCGCCGTGCTGGTCACGCCGCGTGAGGAAGAACCGCAGATCGACGTGACGATGGCGAACGTGTTCGTGCCGTTTCCCGGAGCCGACGTACACGATGTGGAAAATCTCGTCGCGTTTCCGCTCGAACAGAAGCTCGCCGAGATCCAGAACGTCAAGCACGTTTACTCGATCAGTCGACCCGGCCTTGCGATCATCACCGTCGAGTTCGAGGTCGGCGTGCCGCGCCAGACCGCTGTGGTGCGTTTATACAATCAGGTCTTTCAGAATCTGGATTTTGTCCCAGCGGGTCTCGGTGTGGGGCAACCGCTGGTGCGGCCGATGGGCATCGACGATGTGCCTGTAATGGCGCTGACGCTGTGGACGGACGACGCCCAGCGCGGCGCGACTGAACTGGCGGAAGTCGCGCACACGTTGGAAATCGAACTCAAGCGCATTCCCGGTACACGCGATGTCTACACGATCGGCGCGCCAGACCGCGCCGTCGTCGTCGAACTCGATGCGGCCAAACTTTCCTCCTACGGCCTGTCCATCGACACGTTGTCGAGCGCACTCAAGGCCGCGAACGTCGTCACGCAAGCAGGTGATCGCATCGCCGACGATCGCGACACGCCAGTTACGGCAGGAACCTTTCTTGCCGACGCCGACGAAGTGGCAGGTCTCGTCATCGGTCTGAAGAACGGCCAACCCGTATTCCTTTCGGATGTCGCAAAAGTCCAGAAGGGGACAGATTTGCCAGCGCGTTACGCCTGGTTTGGTGCGCCGCCAGGCAAGCATGGCCCCGAACACGGTAACGCGCCCGCAGTAACCATGGCGATCGCGAAGAAGACGGGAACGAACGCGGCGGACATCACCCAAGCGGTCACGCGGCGCATCGCGCAATTGCGCGGCATCGCGATCCCGGAAGGCACGCACGTTGAAGTCACGCGCGATTATGGCAAGACCGCCACGGACAAGGCCGACAAGCTGATCCACAAGCTGATTTTCGCGACGCTCTCGGTCGTCTTGCTGGTGCTTGCCACGCTCGGTTGGCGCGAAGCGATTGTTGTCGGCAGTGCCGTCATCATCACGTTGATGCTGACGTTGTTCGCATCGTGGGCG
>JAYTQX010000176.1:0-6152 GCA_043746455.1 Pseudomonadota bacterium | reverse complement strand
AGCCGGCGGTCGAGGAACTCGCACGCCGCTCTGAGCGATTCCCGCACAGATTGTACGAAATCACGGGCGGCAACCCTTTCTTCGTGACCGAAGTACTCGGCGCCGGTGTCGATATTGTGCCCGTCAACGTGCGCGACGCAGTGCTCGCGCGCGCTTCCAGGCTCACCCCTGCATCCCAACGTGTTGCAGAGCTCGTGTGCTTGATACCAGGAAGGACAGAATCCTGGTTATTGGAGGAGATTGTCCGACCGGACGACGCCGCCATCGAGGGCTGTGTTGCCATTGGGATGATTCGCTCCGAAGACGGCTCGCTCGCTTTTCGGCATGAATTGGCACGTTTGGGGTTCGAAGGCACAGTGCCTGCAGTGCGGCGTCAGAGCTTACACGCGCGAGTTCTCAATGTACTTGCGACGAACTCGGAGATTCCTGCCGCACGACTCGCTCACCACGCCGACGGCGCGCGCGATTCCGCCCAGGTGCTGCGGTATGCCCCGCTTGCTGCCGCACAGGCAGCTTCTGTGGGCGCGCACCGCGAGGCGGCCGCGCTCTACGACCTTGCGGTCCGATACGCGCAAGGCCTTCCAGATGATGAGCGGGCTCGACTGCTCGAGCTACTGTCCTATGAGTGCTACGTGACGAGTCAACCGGCGCGTGCAATTGAGGCGCGACAATCGGCCGTGGTGACCTGGCGCACCTCTGGGGCAAAACTCAGAGAAGGGGATAACCTTCGATGGTTGGCGCGATTGAGCTGGTATGCCGGCCGGCGCGCGCAGGCCGAGCAATACGTCAAGGATGCGATTGCAATTCTCGAGTCCCTACCGCCTGGTGTTGAGTTAGCGAAGACATACGCTGATCTTGCGCAACTCGAGATGGAAGCGACCGAGATAGACGCGGCGGTCACCTGGGCAAAGAGAGCCATCGCCCTGGCGGAAATATTGCACAGCCAAGAAGTCTTGAGCGATGCGCTGAATACGCTGGGTACGACCCGACTCTGGGCTGCCGACGCGTCGGGGTGGGAGGATCTCGATAGAAGCTTGCAACTGGCATTGGCTGGAGGATTTCAGGTTGAGGTGGCGCGTAATTACCTAAATCAATGCGCGATGGCTGTTTCCCGTTGGGAATACATGCGCGCCGCTGATAATCTGCGGCGCGGACTTGATTTCTGCAAAGAGCATGATCTGGATACCTGGAAGCTTTATTTGATGGCAACCAGTGCACGGATGAAGTTCGAGCAGGGCGACTGGAGCGGAGCAAGTGCCGATGCGGATTCCGTGCTGCGGAATGCCCGGACCGCACCGGTCACCCGCATCCCGACCCTGAGAATTCTGGCGCATTTGCGCATTCGACGCGGTGATCCCGGCGCAATGGAACTGCTCGACGAAGCGCGAGCGCTCGCCGGTCCCATACCGGAGCTGCAGCGGATTGGTACGCTTGCTGCAACCTGTGCTGAGGCGGCGTGGCTCACAGGAGATCGGGATGGTGTGCGTCGCGAGGTGCTGCCGGCTTATGGCCGGGTCGTGCAGCGGCGCGATCCTCGTATGAAGGGCGAACTTGCGGCTTGGCTCTGGCGCGTAGACGCGCTTACCGACCCGCCGACGGATATCCCAAAACCTTACTCATTGGAAATCTCCGGTGATTGGCAGGGCGCCGCCCAGGCCTGGAGCGCGCTGGGCTGTCCCTATGAGTATGCCTGCATGCTCGCATGGTACGGAGGTCAATCCCAGCAATTGGCAGCGCTTAAAATCCTGGAGAGGCTCGGCGCCGGCCCGGCGGCTGGAATGCTACGAAAGAAGATGCGCGCCCAGGGCGTGCGCGGCATTCCACGCGGGGTGCGCACATCGACCCGGCTCAATACATTTGGTCTCACGCGGCGCGAGGCGGAGATTCTGGTGCTGATATCTGAGGGCCTGCGTAATGCAGCCATTGCCAAGCGCCTGTTTGTCTCGACCAAGACAGTCGACAATCACGTGTCTTCGATCCTCACCAAGTTGGGCGTCGAATCCCGTGCAGAGGCCGTGGCGGTATTTCTGAAGCAGCGCGGAAGGCATGCCGGGTGACGTCTTTTCAGAGACGGCTCATCGCGTGTTTAGAAAAGCGATGCGCTGCGATTTTGGATTCTCGATCAACGCGTTCCCGGCATCGGTTGTGTAGATCGACTCGGGCTGATCCGGATTGAAGGGCTTGGGACAGCCGGCGATCAGGAAGATGGGGAGATCCGGCATGCTCAGGTGCCTCACTGCAGCGGTGGTGAGGGGATCGGCCTCGAAATTGGGATTTACCAGATGCCTACTGCCGACATCCAGGGGTAATGGCAGGGAGTGAGTGCCGACTTTTGGGGGTATCGTGGCATGTCGTGCGATGGCCAACGAAAGCGGTCGGCCGATTCAAGGCGACGATGTCATTCAGGCCAAGGACATTGCGGATCGTCATGGAAAGGCTGCCGAAGAGCGCTTCCGCGGCCGTTATGTCGGCCCCGAGCGAATCGTTGATCCCAGGTTGCGTGAACAGGCCGAGCTCAAAGTTGACGATGGCATCGACTGCAGCTGCACTCGGCGGCTCTGCGGCTTGGGCATGGATCATCGTGGCATCAATCGCTTGCTGGGCAAGATCAGCTGGCAAATTCGGGACGAAACTGGCGGCGCTGGTCAAAGGCAGGACGGTTTCGGGCCCACCGACCATCACCGCACCGAGACCAGTCCGGCCGGGACCACCCTGGAGTCAGCGCGGGCGGCGCCAATCAGTGACGGAGCGCCGCACAGGGCGACAGCAGCCCACACCACCTCCCAGACCGACGAGAGTGGCCTGCAATTCTACTGCGCCGTTAACTCGCACATGCTCGCGGCTCTTCCTACTTGGGCGACAGCGTGACGGGTATTTCCGTAATGCTGTCGACGGGGAGCTTGTTGATCTTGGCTGCCTCGCGGATCGCAGACTCGCTCGGTCCTTCGTAGATGCAAAACGTCTTGGTTTCATCGGCGTTAGCATAGGATCGCACCCAGCGCACGCCCACGGACCGGTTGTTGGCGTTGACTTTTTTCTTGGTAGCGGAGTCAAGTCCTTTGAGCGCGTTGGGCGGAAACGTCCGCTCGACGAGATATCGATGTACCGCGCTCTTCGGCAATGGCGCGGGGTTATCCGCGGCAAAGACCTGTGCGGCGACTAGAATGGCGATAAGAGCAAGAGCTTTTTTCACGGCTATTCTCCGAAATTACGAATAGGAATAGGGATCCAACACGCGCACCTCAGCGATCTTCGAGATGGGCAGCTTGTTGCGAGTGGCCGCCCGGCGAACCGCCTCGGGTGTCGGCCCGTCGTAGATGCAATACGTATGTTTGCGGTCAGGCGTGACGTAGGAATGGACCCAGGTCACGCCATTTTCGGCGTTGTTCTCGACGACGGCGCGACAGAGGCTGGTGCCAGCCTCGCCTTGCGGGATGATCAAGCCATCGGGAAATTCGCGTTCAATTAGGTAACGAGGCATGGCGAGAATCTCCGGTTTTCTCGGGGCATTCGGGCAGCAGCTATCATGTCCACTGAATTCGTTCGGCCCTTCCGAGCGACATTGCGGAGTCGAGCCTCAGCCCTAATTCGGCTGATGTGTGCAAGTCACATGCGTGTTCCAGTCCGCAAAACTCCCCACCGGGTTGTTCTCCCACGCCCACACATGTATCTCGTAAAACGCTGGCAAGCCGTACCGATTGGGCGCGGCAACGTAATTCAGCAGCTGCCCATCCAGCGCGGGCGGTCCGCCAGTCGGATGTTGGCTGGTCCAAACGCTGGCGAGCACGAGGAATTCGACGCCGACAAGGCGCAGCGACCCATCTAAGAGTGGTTCGTAAATCAAAAATTCCGGCTGATCGGCGCTCAGAACGCCCCCCGCGATGCGGCTTGGCAGCACGAAATGAACGCCCATGGCTCCGAAATTGGGACCACTGACGCACGGGGTGGCTTGCACAAATCCTGCTGCGATCGCTACATTGATGTCTTTGAATTGCTCGGTTGCAGCGCGGATTTTTTCAACCAAAGGCGAGGCAACTCCGGCTGCCGGCAACGCATTGAAGGTACCTAGGCCAGCACCCGCGGCGACCGGAGTCGGCGCGCCCGCCATGGCGATTAGGGGCAATGTCAGTACAATCAGCGCGGACGACATACGACATAGAGTCTTCATGGTTGAACTCCAAGATTTGGTTTGTTCAGGTGGCGACAGCATGCTGCGGGGGGTCACTGGCGCAAAGCGGAGGAACTACCCAAATTGCGCAGCAGACCTACCTATATTTGAATGCCGCTTAGTTTAGGCCGTGAGTTTCTTCCCGACCGGGCCGATTGCCGACTCGGATGTGGGCGATCAACCGGAACAAGGCGGCCGTGTCTTCAGGGACCTTTGAGAGAAACTGCCGTTGACTCCACGCCACCCACACCTGCACCGTATGTTTGAAGCTCAGCTGCCGTGGCAGCACGCCGGCCTGTGCAGCGGCCGCGGCCATCAACGCGCGGATCAGGTTGTAGGCAAGCGCGTACACCCAGACCTCTTTCTCGCACATGGCAGGCGTTCTACACGTCAAACGCTCCATGCCGAGGGTCGATTTGATGTTGCGCAGGTCCAGCTGTCGGGTAAGGGACTGGCGCGGTACCGATATATCCCGGTCCGTTTCCAGCCCCTCCCCATAGGAACTGCTCGTGAGGTTTTCCCTCGAGCAGCTCGCCCAGTGAGATTCGTTGCAAGGGTTATGAGGGTCCGTTCCGGTCACATGGGTAACGGTTTATACCGGGGTCGGAAGGACGTGTAACCTATGTGCCCTTAAGCACAGCCTTACCCCAGCGTTTGGAGGAGAAAAGCGAATGGAAAGCACTGTCGGCCAGGTGTCTCGCGCGCGCTCGGGGGCGCCGCGGTTTTATTTGTGGACGGCCGTGGTTTTCATTTTGATTGCGTTCGGTAGCTTCATCCCGACGTACTGGGCACGGGTCGTGAGCGGGACGTTTCACGCGCCGCCCATCGTTCACATCCACGGTGCGTTGCTCTTCAGCTGGACGCTATTCTACCTGCTGCAGACGGCGTTTGTGGCGAGCGGTAGAACGCCGCGCCATCGCTCCTGGGGCCTGTTCGGTATTTCGCTGTTCAGCGTGATGATCTGCTCGATCCTGGTCACCCGCGTGACGCTGATGCAATTGGAAAAATTGCAGGGATTTGGCGAAGCCTCGTTGCGATTTTCGGCGATTGCATTTTGCTCGGTGCTGTTGCTGGTCGCCTTTTTCGCTGCAGCAATCAGTAACATCCGGCGACCGGAAATCCACAAGCGGTTTATGTATCTTGTGATGTCCGGGCTGATGATTCCCGCTTTGGCCCGTGTTTTTCTGACGATGTTTGCACCTCCTGGAGCGGTGGGTCCGCCGCCGCCTTTCGTCGTCATACCCCCAACGCTCACAGCGAGCCTGCTGATACTCGCTGCCGTCGCTCATGACTGGCGCACCCGAGGGAAACCGCATCCCGTGTACGTCTACGGCGGGACCGTGCTGATTGCCTGGACTATCCTGATCGTGCCGTTCGCCAACACCAGCTTCTGGCTGATGATCTCGAGGTCGCTAAGGGCGCTTGGCGGCTAGCAAACTGACGCAAGCATGGCCGATCGGTGCGGTGTCGCGGATCGGCCAGCCGCGCTCCTTCCCGCGCATCGTACAATTGTCCCGCTACCGGACATTCGTGCGTGGTACCAGTCGACATGGCACGCGCGCTTGGGCCGATGGTTTTGCAGTATTCGTTCGATAGAGGCGGGTGGACGGCCTATGTTCGACATTCGCGCAGATGATCTGTCCGGTGAGGCGGCGCGAGCCCTGCTCGCTCAGCACCTGCGTGGAATGCACGAGAACTCGCCGCCAGGCCACGTTTTTGCGCTTGGTCTTGGCGGATTAAAGGCGCCGAACGTCACCGTTTGGTCGGTGTGGGACAGGAGCAGCTTGGCGGGCATCGGCGCACTCAAAGATCTGGGCGATGGAAGCGGCGAATTGAAGTCCATGCGGACAGACCCGCAGCATCTGCGCAAGGGTGTCGCTGCAGCGCTCCTGGAGCACATCATTGGCGAGGCCCGCAGTCGCGCCCTTCGACGCCTCAGTTTGGAGACGGGACGCGGGCCTGCCTTCGAGCCGGCGCTCGCGCT
>JAYTQX010000175.1:0-8472 GCA_043746455.1 Pseudomonadota bacterium | reverse complement strand
CGCAGCAGCTGGAGACGATTCACGACTTCTACGGCTTTCCCCAGGCGCTGTTCGATGTGCGCTATCCAGCGCCGGGCGATCCGGCACTCGCGCAGCGCGTGGCAGCTCTGGTCAAAAGTGTAAAAGTAAACATGACGTCTGAATACGGCCTCGATCACGGCGCCTGGAGCGTTCTGCGCGTGATGTATCCACATGCGGATATTCCGGTGGTCCAGCTCAGCCTCGACACGACACAGCCCGGCGCGTTTCACCATGCATTGGGTCGCGAGCTAGCGCCGCTGCGCGACGAAGGCGTGCTGATTTTCGGCAGCGGCAATATCGTGCACAACCTGCGCCTGCTGAACTTCCGCAATCCAGCGGCGCCGGACTGGGCCGTGCGCATCGACGATGCCGCGCGTGCACGCATCGCCGAAAATCGCTACGCCGAGCTGATCGAGTGGCGCGACCTTGATGCGCAGGCTGCACTCGCAATTCCCTCGCCCGAGCACTATCTGCCGTTACTGTACACGCTAGGCGCAAAGAGCGAAGGCGACGCAACCCGGATTTTCAATGCCGAACTTTTCAGCACCATATCGATGACGTCGGTGATACTCGGCTGATGCGATGCTTCCCTTCTCCGTCGGGAGAAGGTGGCGCGAAGCGCCGGATGAGGGATGGGCCACACAATTGGCCATCCAGTCCCTCATGCAAGGCTTTTCCCTCATCCGCCCTTCGGGCACCTTCTCCCGGTGGGAGAAGGGAACCCTAGAGCCACAGGCGCATACCGACGACGAATTGGGTTTCGTTGCGATCGATGGGTGCTGCACCAAACCTGGCAGTCGCGTCGCTGCTGCGATGCTTCCACACCACGCCGATATACGGCGCGAACTCGCGGCGGATTTCGTAGCGCAGGCGCAGGCCGAATTCGGCATCGGACAACCCCGACGCGATTCCGCGCGCGCGATCGCTTTTCCCGTACAGATTAAGTTCGAGCTCGGGCGCTAGAATCAGACGCTGAGTGATCAACAGCTCGTACTCGGCGCGCAGGCGCGCAGCCGTACGGCCCTGATCGCCGGCGTACGCCGTGGCTTCGATGTTGAACCAGTATGGCGCGAGTCCCTGCACGCCGAACGCCGCCCAACTGCGTTGCGGCCCGCTGCCAAAATCCTGGCGCGCACCGAGTTGCCAGTCCCAGTAGCTGGCAAATGCGTGATCCCAGAATGCTTCGAGTCTTCCATCGGTCGTGCCTGCTTCGCGGTCGCCTTCACTGCGCAGCCAGAGCTTGTCGAAGTCGCCGCCATACCAGGCCTCGGCATTCCACACCGTCGAATAGGCATCACTGCTTTGCGCACGCTCGAACTCGTCGAGTTTGAACATCGCGAACCTGGCCTGATCGTCCATCTCCATCACGCGCGTCATCTCCGCGTCCGACATCGGCGCCATCGGTTGTTGCGGCGGTGCGGGCGCAACATGATCCGCGTCCTGCGCATGGGCTGCGGGTGCGAAGGAAACGGCCAGGACGAAGAGCAAAACCTCACCGCAAAAGACGCGAAGGAACGGCCATGATTTGGTTTCCTTCGCTTTTCCTTTGCGTCCTTTGCGTCCTTCGTGGTGAATCTTCATCTTCAGCATCACGCCACCACCACTTCGCGGAACATGCCCGCTTCCATGTGATAGAGCAGATGGCAGTGATAGGCCCAGCGGCCGAGCGCGTCGGCGCTGACGCGATAGCTGAGTTTCTGCGCGGGCTGCACGACGACGGTGTGCTTTCTGACCTGGAATTCGCCGTTCGGCGTTTCCAGCTCACTCCACATGCCGTGCAGGTGAATCGGGTGCGTCATCATCGTGTCGTTGATCAGGGTGATGCGCACGCGTTCGCCGTGGGCGAGACGCAGGGGCTCGGCGTCGGAAAACTTCTTGCCGTCGAACGACCAGATGTAGCGTTGCATATGGCCGGTCAGATGCAGCTCGATATCGCGCTGCGTATCCGCGCTGATCGGCGCGCCCGGCGTGTGCAGATCGGCATAGCTCAACACGCGCCGGCCGTTGTCGCGCAGGCCGATGCCGGGATCTTCGAGATTGCTGCGCGGCGTTGGCACTGTCATATCGACCGTGGGGCCGGTTTGTAGCGGCGCGGCGTGCGCCGAAGCGAGCATCGCCATACCGTCCATCGCTCCATGATCCATGCCGGGCATCGCGCCGTGATCCATGCTCATCTCGCCCATCATGTCGCGCATGTCCAGCATCGGCCGGGGGTCGAGCGGCGGCACCTCCGCAGCCATACCCGCGCGCGGTGCAAGCGTGCCGCGCGCGTAACCCGAGCGATCCATCGACTGCGCAAAAATCGTGTAGGCGCGATCGTCCTGCGGTTGCACGATGACGTCATAGGTCTCCGCCGTGCCGATACGGAATTCATCGACCGTGACCGGCTCGATAGCCTGCCCGTCCGCCGCGACCACGCGCATCTGCAGGCCCGGAATACGCACATCAAAAAAGCTCATCGACGAGCCGTTGATAAAGCGCAGGCGCAGCTTTTCGCCGCGCGCGAATAATGCGGTCCAGTTCGCCGCCGGTGTCGCGCCGTTCATCAGATAGGTATAGGCGTAGCCGGAAATGTCGGCGAGGTCGGATGGATCCATGCGCATCTGGTTCCACATACGCCGATCGTCCGCAGCGGCACTCAAGCCCTGCCCGTGCGCATCGCGCAGGAAGTCGCCGACTGTACTTTTGCCGAAATTATAATAATCGCTCTGTTTCTTCAGCGTCGCGTACAGATGCTCGGGATTGCTGTCGCTCCAATCCGTCAGCAACACGACATGGTCGCGCTCGGTCGGATAGCGCTCGCGGCCGCGGGGCTCGATTACGATCGCGCCATACAATCCGGTTTGTTCCTGGAAACGCGAATGGCTGTGATACCAGTAGGTGCCGGACTGGTTCACCGCAAAGCGATAGGTGTAGGTCGCGCCCGGCGCTATACCCATGAAGCTCAGGCCCGGCACGCCGTCCATGTCCGCGGGCAGGATCATGCCGTGCCAGTGGATCGAACTCGTCGTTGGCAGGGTGTTGCGCACGCGCAGGGTCACCGTATCGCCCTCGCGCCAGCGCAGAATCGGCGCTGGCAGACTGCCGTTGACGACCGTCGCCGTGCGCGGCGCGCCGGTGAAATTGACCGCAGCAGTGCCGATGCTGAGGTCGAATTCGGTGCCGGAAAGCGTCGTCGTCTGTCCGCCAGGCAGCCCGGCGAACAGCGATGCGTGCGGCCATCCAAAACCGGCGGCGATACTGCCCAAGGTCAGTCCTTGCACGAAGCGCCGGCGCGATGGCAGCGCAAGGCGCTCCATCGATGAATCGTGATGTCGGAATTTCATGATCTCTTCTTGTCCTGCGGGCGCTGGGCGCGCAACGGGAAACGGCCGCGCGTTGCGAAATGCAACGGCGGCATCCGGGAGCAAGCGGATCAGACGATCGGCGGTCTCAACTGACGCGCGCCAACCGCGTCAGCGTGGGTCGAATCGGCAAGCGGCTGCGATTGCACCGCTATAATCCGAACGATCTCGACCAGGGCAGGCGTCAACGCGTTGGCGCAGAGATGCAGGCAGGTACAGGCGCCGCTAGCGCAGCAGGGACAGCCGCTGCCATGCGGCGCCTTCTGTCCATTGTTTGCAGTCGTCGCCTCACCGCAATGATGATGCATTGCGCTGCTCGCCTGTGTATGCGCACCTTGCGAATCGGCAGCGCCCTGAATGGGCACGGCTTGTCGAACGCCCACCACGAACGGTCGTGTTCATGTTCGAGCTGATCCCTTCGCCGACTTGCTACGATAGCGCGATGAATTATCGCCACGCCTTCCATGCCGGCAATTTTGCCGATGTCTTCAAGCACGCCATTCTCGTCGGCCTGATCGATGCGCTGAAAGCGAAACCGGCGCCGTTCTGCTACATCGACACGCATGCGGGCGCGGGCAAATACGATTTCCGCGACGAGGAAGCGCGCAAGACCGGCGAACACGTCGACGGCGTGCAGCGCCTGCTAATCGCGCCGTCTTTACCTGATGCGTTGCGACCGTATTTCGATTTGCTGCGCGCGGCCAATGCCGCCGACGCGAGCGGACATCTGAATATCTATCCCGGCTCGCCGCTGATCGCGAGTCTGCTGATGCGCGCAAGCGATCGCGCCGCACTCTGCGAATTGCAGCCCGACGAAGCCGCGAAACTGAAGGCACTGTTCGCGCACGATACGCGTATCGGCGTGCATCAGCGCGACGGTTATGTGGCGCTCGAAGGACTGGTGCCGCCGAGGGAGCGCCGCGGCCTCGTGCTGATCGATCCGCCGTTCGAGGCGCAGCATGCCGAATTCCGCTTGATCCGCGACGCTCTGGAATCGGCGTATGCGCGCTGGCCCACCGGCATTTACGCGGTCTGGTATCCGATCAAGTTGCGCCGCGCTGTGCTGCCGTTTTATCGCCGGTTCGCGAGCAAGGGCATCAAGAAAACGCTGATGGCCGAGCTGATGCTGCATCCCGACGACTCGCCGCTGCGTCTCAATGGCTGCGGCATGGTCATCGTCAATCCACCGTGGCAATTCGATCGCTGGCTGCAGGAACTGCTACCCGAGCTGGTGCGCCTGCTTGCGCGCGACGCGCACGCGACGCAGCGTGCGGAATGGCTGACGGGCGAATGACGCCGGGCGGAAACGCTTAACTATCCGAAGCGATTGCAGCCGATGGCGTCAGACCCTTGCTCGTCCGCAGAACACCGACGTAGTAGAAAATGTAGTAGCCGATCACGACGCCAAAAATCGCCAGCGTGAGCGAACTCTTCTGACTATGCGGCGAACGGATTCTGGTCGGCCTGCGCCGCCGCGTGCATGGACGGATAGACAGTCAGAAACCGGTAGGCGATGCGCGCCAGCAGCAGCGCTGATACAAATAGGCCGATGTAGGTGTGCGGTTGGAGCTCTTCGAGTTTCATGCGGCGAGCCCACGTCCGTGATTGTGCGAATCGCGCATTGCGCGTTTTCCCCTTGCGTTCCGAGCGTTCCAAGCGTAGCACCGGATTCCTTCTCGCGCTTCTCATCCAGCGGCGCCTCAGCGTCTTGCCCCACACTACCTATGAAGATCCCGCGGCCTATCGTAGCTGTCCACTTGATTGCTTTCCCTCTGGCGCGCGGCGATGGTGTTTTTTGCGCAAGACGTCGGTCGCAGGCGTGTTGCGGGTTGACGTACCGGCGCTGATCGGAGACCACAACAGATCGCGCCCTTCGCCGCGTGGAGCGATTGCGAGCGCGATCGGGTTGGCCGCCGGCTATCATCCATGGTCGGGGCAATAGGCCGCCAGGCATGCACCGTCGCACGTTCAAAAGACTCGCCGTGCAGTAAGCCGCCGCTACTGCGCGTTGGTATGGAAGGATGGTTACCAAGGGTATCCTCCACTGCGAGGAAATGCGTGTAACATGCGATCTTGACTGTAAGCGAATGTCAGCCAGCCAGTTCGTTGAGTTCACGCATGACTGTTACCTACAGCAAAGCCCCCCTAGTCGAATTGATTGCAGAGCTCCGATGGGGTGAAGCGCTGAATATCAGTGCAGGTGATTCGCTTTCCGCGATTCAACCAGACTTGCCCACATCGAAAGACGAAGAGATTTACATGCAGTTCGGTGCGGCGGTTTCCGCTATCGGGTATGGTCGCTTCGAGCGCGTCTTACCCCCTGGGTTCCCGAGGTTGCACGGACACGTGGTCTGCCGTTATCGCCCCACAAATCCAAGTGAGCAGGCCCCGCTGTTTCAGCTTGGTCCTGGGGTGTTTACCGCAAACGCTCTGCCACCATACAAGAGTTGGGCAAGCTTCAGCCCGGTGGTCCGTAAGGGTATCGATTGCCTATTCAAGGCATACGACGTTGCTCAGATGCCCGCGCCTGCTTTCAATGCGGTTCTCGTGAGATACATCGACGCATTCGGTGACGATCTCACAGCCGGACGCAATGTGCAGGCCTTCTTACGTGAAGTGATGGGGTTGAATATCGTGTTGCCGGACGTATTATTGACGGTGGCACTCGACGCCAATGACATTCAACCGTTGCTTCATCTTGCGATCCCAGTTTCACTTGGGCGCTTGGAGATAAAGATTGCCGAGGGAAAAAAGAGCAACGAACGGGCGATCATGCTAGACACCGCGATACTGATACAGAATGCCATAGGCTCCAACGCGGACGCAGCGATGCAAGCGCTGACTGAGGGTAGGCAACTGATACACGACCTGTTCCGAGGATTAACGAAACCAATTCACGTCGCGATGAGTCCTATACCATGACCTCGGTTTCAGGCTGGGCGATCCGATCTCCGCTTCCACTAGCAAACCGAACCGAATGCATCGGATATGGCGTCCTTTGGCCGCAAAGTGACGGGACATGGGGTGATGCAGCCCAAGAGCGCCAGTTGGAAGCTTTAGGTGCTCTGGAAGAAAACTGGGATGGGTATGGTGCCGCGCACATCAAGGCGGAAACGCTGAAGAACGCACGCTGGTTCCTGAAATTCGTTTCGCAGTCGCGCAGACCAGACTTCATCGTACCAAATCCGGCGGGCACAGTTATTTTTGAATGGGAAACACCGTTCGGTGAAGCTCAGCTCGAACTGGGCAAGTCAACTTTTGGGTTTTATACCTCCCCGAACGCTGGTTCACCAATTATGCTAGGTGGTCCCATTGAGGTGCTGAATGCCCACGAGATTCGGAGCGCGCTTGCAGGGATTTTGTCGAGCACTATCGCGCACGCTGTGGCGGATAGCGCTTAGCATTTTGGCTACTAGGGCATATACGCGGCACGTTCCTCTCAATGTGGCCGACGAGGAGGTTCTAATTCGCGTCGTCACCAATTTTGGGGTGACAGGCAACAAGCTCAAGAAAGAATTGTTTATCCATCCCGAGGATTCAGTTTCAGTAAGTCGAGAATCGTGGATACCACCATGGGTTGCTAAGCTACATGCGAAAGCAACAATTCAGAAAGCGCCCAAGCGTTACGTCGGACTTGCGTTTGTGGTGACGGGGAAAGTGCGTCAAGCGGGATCCACCGTAATTGATACGCGCGCTGAGTTCGTGGGTCACGCTGATATCACTCATGGGGTTCGCCAGACAACCCATGAAGCGCTGCCACCGCAGCTCAAAATGCTCTTGGATCAACGGGCAAAAGCGATTGCGAAGTGCGCGAGGTTCGTGCAAGACCCGAGTCCCGGAAGCATTCGTTGGCAGCCAGCTTCTGAGTAGTCGGCAAACCGCGTGCGAGCTGCGTATCCGCTTAGCGATATATCCCCGAACTGCGACCATCCAACGCCTGCGCGGGGATGAGACCGCTTGCCGAGCAACCCCCGAGGCTATGTGCGCTGCATGCCAGTCAATCCGGCAGCGGGTCCAAGACGTCCGGTCCCTGATTGCGCGGTGAACTCACGCGCGCCGAGATCTTGGACGTTTGCGCGACCAGAATCGCATGCACGTCGAGCACGTCGCGGATCGATCCATGATCGTTTGTCAACGGCTCAAGCCACCTGAGCCAACGCGCCGGGGTTCAGGATCACGGGCATGCGGTCGTGGACTATGACACGCGCGTCGGAGCATACGGCCGATCGAGATAACAGAGTAGGTAACTAAAAATATACAGAACAAATAACCAAATACAATCATTCATTTATTAAACTATTTGGCGGAGAGGGAGGGATTCGAACCCTCGATAGAGCTTTTGACCCTATACTCCCTTAGCAGGGGAGCCCCTTCGGCCTCTCGGGCACCTCTCCGTATTTGAATTGTATCAAGCCTGTGGATTTCGCGGGGCAGCGCAGGAGGGATTGTTCGTCTCATCCTGAGACTCACCTGCGCGCTTGCGCGCTCCGGGCCAGCCTGGCGGCTGTCCAAAATCGTTCCAGACGATTTTGTCGAACCCCTCGATGGATTTCGATCCATGCTCCCTTAGCAGGGGAGCCCCTTCGGCCTCTCGGGCACCTCTCCGTATTTGAATTGTATCAAGCCTGTGAATTTCGCGGGCTGCGCGGTCGGGGCCAGCCTTCGGCTGTCCAAAATCGTTCCTGGTGATTTGGCGCGGATAACGGGCTACACCCCGCTTTCGGCGGGGTGCGCAATATAGCCAGTTCGTCTGGCCGCGGTGAAGCAATTACGCCACTGCGGGGGGCGGTGCTTCGCTCTGTGCGCCTTGCTCGCTATGTTCGCGCTTGATGCGCTGGAAAATTTCCTCGCGATGCACGGCAACGTCTTTGGGAGCGTTGATGCCGATGCGAACCTGGTTGCCCTTGACGCCGAGGACGGTCACGCTGACCGAGTCGCCAATCATGAGGGTTTCACCCACACGGCGGGTTAAAATAAGCATTTTGAAACTTCTCCTTCAGCCAATTCGTCGTTCCTAACGACAGTTATGCGCGTCATCAATCCTGACGGCGTGCACACGGCAACGGCTTTTTTATTTTGGTTACGAGCGCTAGCTCGCACCCTCCCT
>JAYTQX010000174.1:0-7523 GCA_043746455.1 Pseudomonadota bacterium | reverse complement strand
AACGGTCTCGTGCGCCAGTACTACCTGCGCAGCGGACCGATCGTCGGCGAGGTGCAGGTCAACCTGGTCGACAAGAGTCTGCGCAAGCGACAGAGCCATGCGATCGCGCTCGCGGCACGACCGGCGCTCGCGGCCGTTGGTGCGCGCTACGGCGCCTCAATCAAGGTCGTCGAGGTACCACCGGGTCCACCCGTGCTCGCACCCATCGTCGCCGAAGTGTACGGACCCGACTACGCCGGCATCCGCAAGATCGCCGACGAACTGGAGGCGCGATTCCATAACAACCACGACCTGGTCGACATCGACACCAGCGTCGAGAGCGACTCGCCGCGCGAGACCATGGTCGTGGATCGTGAACGCGCTGCCCGCCTTGGCCTGAATCAAGCTGAAATCGCACAGGCTCTACGCGCCGCGCTGTCCGGCGACGATGCCACCTACCTCATGGACGGGCGATCCAAATATGCCGTGCCGGTGCGATTGCGCCTGTCCGCAGGGGATCAGGCCAATATCAATCAATTGCTGGCCTTGCGAGTACACGCTGCAAGTGGTGCACTCGTGCCGCTTTCCGAAGTGGTGCACGTGCAGTCCGCGAATTGGGAGAAGACGATATTGCACAAGGATCTGCTGCCGTATGCCTACGTTGTGGCCGACAATGCTGGTGCAACGGACAGCCCGCTTTATGGCATGTTCACGATGGTCGGCGAACTCGGCACCCAGACCGTCGGCGGCGAGAAGCTCGACCAGTATTTCATCGCCCAGCCCAACGATACGACGAAGTTTGCCGTAAAGTGGGATGGCGAGTGGCAGATCACCTACGAGACCTTCCGCGACATGGGCATGGCCTATTCTGTAGGACTACTGCTCATCTATCTGCTGGTCGTCGCCCAGTTCCGCAGCTATGTCGTGCCGCTGATCATCATGGCGCCGATTCCGCTGACCGTAATCGGCGTCATGCCGGGTCATGCGCTGTTCGGCGCACAGTTCACGGCAACGTCGATGATCGGCATGATCGCGCTGGCCGGCATCATCGTGCGTAATTCGATCCTGCTGATCGACTTCATCAACCACGCTCTGGCCGCCGGGCGGCCGCTGCGCGATGCTGTAGTCGAAGCGGCGGCGGTGCGCGCCAAGCCGATCGCACTGACGGCGCTGGCGGCGATGATCGGCGGTTTCTTCATCATCGACGATCCAATCTTTCAAGGGCTCGCTGTGTCGCTGATCTTTGGCATCCTGGTCTCGACCGTACTGACGCTCGTTGTCATTCCGCTGCTGTACTTCGGATGGATGGCGCGTCACCAGACTGATCTGCTGCAGCCATGAACGATGCCGTCCACGTTGTTTGTCCAGCTTGCCGGGCGCTCAATCGAGTTCCCGCCAGCCGCCTCGCGGCGAAACCGGCGTGTGGCCGTTGTCACGCAATCCTGTTCGGAGGTGAGCCGCTGACATTGGACGCATCAACTTTCGACGACCACATTGCCCGGAGCGATCTGCCGGTGTTGGTCGATTTTTGGGCGCCGTGGTGCGCGCCCTGCCGCAGTATGGCGCCGGAATTCGAACGTGCGACGCAACGCATGGAACCCGCTTATCGCCTGGGCAAGGTGGCTACCGAAGCGCAAAAGGAACTCGCAGCGCGCTTTACCATCCGCAGCATACCAACCTTGATCCTGTTCCGCCGCGGGCGCGAGATTGCCCGGCGCTCCGGCGCATTGAGCGCCGAGGATATTGAGCGGTGGGCAAGGAGCGTTTAGAGACCCGCAGTGAGGCTTGTGTCTTACCCATCATCTTTCGCCTCGAGGTCGTTTTTGGACTGGAGAGGCATTCCTGGAGACCCTCGTGACTTACTATTTCAGCAAGACTTTAGCCATGGACTTTGACGCGGCCATCGCGCATGTCGTTGAGGTGCTCAAAACGGAAGGTTTCGGGATCATCACGGAAATCGATGTCGCGGAGACATTGAAGAAGAAACTGAATGTGGCCTTCCGGCCCTATCGTATTCTCGGAGCATGCAATCCAAGCATGGCCTATGAGGCATTGAAGCTGGAAGACAAGATCGGCACGATGCTGCCTTGCAATGTCGTCGTGCAGGAGTTGGCTCCACGGCAGATCGAGGTTGCGGCCATCGATCCGTTGGCTTCGATGCAGGCGATCGACAATCCGCAGCTGAAAGAAACGGCGGTCGGCGTGCGAGACCTTCTGAAAAAAGCGGTTGCCGCCTTGTAACTCCAGGCAAACTTCATCTACCAAATGATCGCGGCGGGCCAGACCATTTTGCGGACAACGTGACGACGCAGCCCTCGCTCTTCAAGTAGACCGGCACATCCGGCGGTCGCGTACGTTCCGAAGGCCAAGTACCAAATTGCGCTCTAATCGTGGGCATGGCTTGACGATCGATACTGGATGGCGAGAAGTTCCCGCGCATGACGCACTTCAATCGGCGTGTCGAGCATCAGATCATTTATGCGCACCATCCGTGACCGCGAGGATGCTCGGAAATTTTGGTGTGCCATTGGTACAGTAGCGCTCCAAATCGGCGGGAACGAACGGGGAAAATCGGGAACCTATGGGAAAGATTGAGGCTGCGGAATTGCCGGAAATCGCGCGCAAAACGGAAAAAGTCTCGCCGTGGCGGCTACTTACTGCGCCGATGATGGACTGGACCGAAATCGCATGGTTATGCGGCTTTCTGGCCATCTGGTGCATTTCTGGTGCAATCAAAATGGTCCGCGATGTCGTAGATACGCCAGACTCCTTACGCTGGTAGGACGCGCGAACGTTTCGGCGGAAACGCGTCGACTATGTAGTCGTTCGAGTCAGTTGCAGCATGGCGGTCAGCGGTCGCTGTCGACCCTCTGCTGCCGCTCGCGAGGGGCAGCTTCAGGGAAACAAAAATTGATTCGCGCATCCGGCCATGATTTTGTGGCGCGCTGTGTCCAGGGTTGAATGTCGACACATCACTCAGCTACTACGCCATTTCCGTACGGCTTCTTCACGATAGCGGCGACTCATGCGCAATTCCTGGCCATCTCTCAGGCGCAACGTGGCGTCGCCATTTGGCAGCGGCTGCACCTCGAGGATGCGATCAATGGCGACGATCATGCTCCGGTGGATGCGGACGAACCGGTTCGCATCCAGTTCCGCCTCGAAGTCAGTCAGGGTGCGGCGGACGAGCTGAGCGTTGGGTCCCCCATGCAGCGCGACATAGTTCCCCTGCGCTTCCACCCAATCGATATGAGCCTGGTCGACGAAGCGCAGTCGGCCACCGGTTTTGATCGGAATGCGCGCGACGCGTTCGGAGTCCGCGACCGGCATGTCCGCAATGGAGTTCTTCGCCTCATCCGCGCCTCGAACGAACCGGACCGCATGCACGATCGCGGTGAAGGCGCATAACGCGAAGACGAGCAGCGTCCAGTTTGCGGTGAGTTGATTGCGCACCTCCGCCAGCGATGGCACAAACTGCCGTTCGAATCCCCAGGCCGCAAGGAAGCAGCTCGCGACTATGAGCAGGAAGGCCAGAAAGGCATTGCCGACCAGATGGATCGCCAAATGCCGCCAGCGATGTGCGCCGACCAACGGGAAGCAGCGCGTCAGCGCAATGACCACCGGCGTGGCAACGGCTCCAAGCAGCGCCGCTGCCACAATGCGCGCTGCCTCAAGTCCGAATGGCAACGCGTAACCGGCCTGCGCCGCGCGCAACATGTTGTCCGGTTCAAGCACCAGCAGAAACACCAGCCAATACAGAAAGCCGTACAACTGCGGTGCCAGCCAGGAAGGCAGACGGAGTCGTCGGCGAAATTCGAGCGCGATGCGAGTGATCACACGCGCCAGTTTGCGTTATGGGCCCCAATTCGTCCATCCAATGCACCCGCTCATCACTTTTGTGACGAATGGGGCGGTGCGCGGGATAGCCCGGCCTATCGGCCAACGCTTGAGCTGCGCAAACTCTGGCGATTCTTGGCTTGCAGGAGAGAGTAGTGAAGCGGTTGATCAGTCATCATGGTGTTCATCGTTCGAAAATCTGTGGTGCCGATCCGAGTCGCGAGTGCACTCCCTGCCACCGCTTCGTCGCGCTCGGCGTCATGTTTTTTCTGGTCGTAATGGCCGGTTTCGGATCGCCATCCTCGCTTGCTGCCACCCTCACCGACAGTGGCTTGGTCGAGGGTGAGCAGGAAAATGGCAACGAAGTATTCAAGGGAGTGCCTTTCGCGGCACCACCGATAGGGCTGCTGCGTTGGCGCGCTCCTCAGGAGCCGGCTGCGTGGTCTGGCGTCAGGTCGGCCGATCGGTTCGCGCCGATCTGCATGCAGCATGGATCGTATCCCGAAGACGCGCCACCCGAGCCGATGAGCGAGGACTGCCTCTACCTCAATATCTGGGTACCGCCCCACGCGACGGGCGACAAGTTGCCGGTCATGGTCTGGATCTATGGCGGCGGCCTGATGAACGGGTCGGCGTCCACGCCGCTGTACGCAGGCGACAAGCTCGCGCGCAAGGGCGTCATCGTGGTGACCGCGAACTACCGGCTGGGAGCGCTTGGATTCCTAGCGCACCCCGAACTGAGTCACGAATCGCCGCAGCATGTGTCCGGGAACTACGGCCTGCTCGATCAGCTGGCGGCATTGCGTTGGGTCCATCGCAACATCGCCGCTTTCGGCGGCGATCCGGCACGCGTGACAGTGTTCGGCCAGTCTTCAGGTTCGATTTCGATCAGCGAACTGGTGGCCTCTCCGCTGTCCATGGGGCTGTTTCAGCGCGCGATCGGCGAGAGCGGCGGATTGTTCGAACCGGTCGAATTGGGCTCGGATTTCAAGCTGGTCGACGCCGAACGGACCGGCGAGGCGTTTGCCGCGAAGACCGGTGCACGCACAATACAAGCGTTGCGCGCGATGCCGGCAGAGGAACTCATTGAGGCACGCTTTAATCCTCACGCGATCATCGACGGGTATGTGTTACCGCGCGCGCCCTACGACGCCTACCGCGAAGGAAGGCAGAATGATGTCGATCTGCTAGTCGGCTCGAACGCGAGCGAAGGCCGGCTGTTTCTCGCCGACCATCCGATCACCGCCGCCAACCTGACCCAGCAACTCGGCAACGATTTTTCCAGTCTGATCGTCTTGCTCGTGGGTCCCGGATCGGCGGCGAACGACCAGCACGCACAAGAGTTGTTCGTGACTTTCGAAGGTGAGATGCGGTTCGGCTGGGATATGTGGGAGTGGGGCCGCCTGCACGCCAACGCAGGAAGACGCCGCGTCTTTCTCTACCGTTACACACAAGACTCGCCCTATGGAGTGGGTGACAAATACTTCGATTGGGGCGCGAGCCACGGCATGGAGATGCCTTATGTCTTCGACCACCTCGATCAGCAGGCTCTGCCCTGGAGGCTGCAGGATCGCCAGCTCGCCGCCGCGATGTCGACGTACTGGACCAACTTTGCCAAATCCGGCGACCCCAATGGGCCGGGGCTGCCGACCTGGCCGACGTTCACCGCATCGAATGGGCAAGCGATGCAGCTCGGCGGAACCATAGCACCCGGCCCCATTCCCGACGAGGCCGATTTACGACGGATCGATCGCTTCTACCTGACAGCAAGGTTCGTTGCGCAACATGTCTATTCCCTTCTCACGGTGATTGCATTAAGCGTGCTTGCAATGATCGTGGGCCTCATCAGATTCGTCCTCAAGCGATTCCGACGGTCCGCTGCGCGACGATCCTCGATTTCGACAGTTGCTCTAGCAGAGTAGCGACGCGGCGACAGCTAGCATGCCTCCGTGAAATCGTGTTTTCCCCGTGAATGACCGCCTTGCTGCACCGAGCCTAGGGTAGTGATGGCCGCAGGTGGCCGATAGTTGCCGGTCAACCGCGATGGCGCTCCAGTCGAACAATGGCCATTCGCGACACATCCGCTAGCGGCGTGATCGGTCGGAGCGCGCAGCGCATATCCCACGTATCATTGCCCGAGCCCACTGGACATTTGGCGCCACGGAGAAGCGGCGACCATTGATTGATTCGAAGGTCGGTTGCTGTTTATATTTTTCTTTATACAGTTTATAGCATTATGGAAAATGGTGCATATTCCATTTGTATAGCCCCTATGATGGACTGGACCGACCGCCACTGCCGGTTTTTCCACCGTCTGTTGAGTCCGCATGCGCGTTTGTATACCGAGATGGTGACCACGGGTGCGCTGCTGCACGGCGATCGCGCGCGGCATCTGGATTTCGATGCAAGCCAACATCCGGTCGCGTTGCAGCTCGGTGGGCACGAGCCGGCGGAGCTCGCTATGGCGGCGCGTATCGGCGTGGACTGGGGTTACGACGAAATCAATCTCAATGTCGGCTGCCCGTCGGATCGGGTGCAGTCCGGGCGCTTTGGCGCCTGCCTGATGCGCGAGCCGGCGCTGGTCGCCGATTGCGTGGCGGCGATGCGCGCAGCCGTGTGCGTGCCGGTGACGGTAAAGTGCCGCATTGGCGTGGACGAGCAGGACGACTACGCGGACCTGCACCGCTTCGTCGAAACCCTGGTCGGCGCAGATCTGCGGACCCTGATCGTGCACGCGCGCAAGGCCTGGCTGCATGGCCTGTCGCCGAAGGAAAACCGCGAGATTCCGCCGCTCAACTACGAACGCGTGTTCCGGCTCAAACAGGAATTTCCGCAACTCACGATCGTGATCAACGGCGGCATCACCACGCCTGATGCCGCGCAGTCCCTTTGTGGAAAAGTGGACGGCGTGATGCTCGGCCGTGCGGCCTATCACGATCCGTATGTACTCGCGCAGGCCGAGCGCCTTCTGTTTGGCACGCCGCTGCCCGAGCGCGACGAAATCCTGGCGCGCATGCAGCCGTACATCGAGGCACAGCTCGCGCGCGGCGAAGCCCTGCACCATGTCGGCCGCCACGTGCTCGGCCTGTATCTGGGCCTGCCGGGCGCACGCGCATTCCGTCGTTACCTGAGCGAAAACATGCACCGGCCGGACGCGGATTTCCGCGTGCTCGAACAAGCCATGACCCGCGTGCGCGAACTCGCACGAGCGGCCTGAATGATCGTCACCACACCTGCCGAATTTCTCGCCGCATATTCGCCCGAGCGCTACCCGGCGACCGCGCCGGCGACGGCGCGCGCGGCGTTTCTCGTCTCGCCGACCGGCTTTTCGCTCGCCGCGGAATCGGCGACCGACAATCGCTACATGGCGATGTCGAGCACGGCCGATGCGGCGCGTGCGCTGGGCGAGCACGCCGCTCTCGCCAATGCCTTGCGCGAAAGCGTGCCGACCATCGTGTTCCCGGGCGATCCGGCCACTCCCGACGCGGTGTTTCCGAACAATGTGTTTGCGTGCGCGCCGGGCAAGCTGATCATCGGCGCGATGCGCCACGCCGTGCGCCGGCGCGAGGCCGAGCGCACAGATATCCCACGCTTCTTTCGCGACCTGCTGAATTACGAGTTGGTGGATCTGTCGGCACAGCCGCTGGTCGCCGAACTGACGGGCGCGCTCGTCATAGATCGTGCGCGAGGTATCGGTTTTTGCGGAC
>JAYTQX010000173.1:0-5747 GCA_043746455.1 Pseudomonadota bacterium | reverse complement strand
TGCTTGGCGCGCTCTCGCCCGGCGTGGGGGACTTTCAAGAACAAATCGATGCGGTTCTGAAATCGCTGATTCGACCGATGAGCGATGCCGCTTTCCGGCCATGAGCAGACATCGCTGCGAGTCTTTAGCGACGCACGGGGGAACTACCCTGATCTGGATTAGCGGGTCGTGCGAACTAGCGGCGCGACCGGAAACGCAGCGCTTCGACGAGCAAAGCAAACGCTGGCGAGGGTTGCCGCCGGCTCGGGTAGTACAGGTGATACCCGGGAAACAGCGGGCACCAGTCGTCCAGCACCTTGCGCAGCCGTTTCGCCTTGATGTGCGGCACCACCATATCCTCGGGAAGATAGGCTAGGCCGAAGCCGGCCAGCGCGGCGTCCAGGATGCGCGGCAGGCTGTTAAACGTCAGCCGCCCTTCGACTCGCACGTTGAGGGCGTGTCCGTCCTTCTCGAACTCCCAGGCATACACACCGCCATGCGTGAGGAAGCGCAGGTTAATGCAGTCGCGGCTCATCAGGTCGCGGGGTGTTGCGATCTTCGGCCGCGAGCGAAGGTACCCAGGCGTCCCCACGACGACGAGGCGTGCAGGCGGCCCGATCGGCACCGCGATCATGTCCTTGGCCACCTGCTCGCCTAAGCGAATACCGGCATCGAAGCGCTCGGCGACGATGTCGGTGAGCGCGGAATCGCTGACGATCTCGACGTTGACGTCCGGATACTTGGGCAGGAAACCTTCCAATACCGGCCAGAGGATGGTGGCGGCGGCATGGTCGCTGCTGCTGATCCGGATGTTGCCGGCGGGTGTGTCACGCAGTTCGCTCAGGCCGGCGAGCGCTGCGTCAATGTTCTCGAAGTTCGGCACCAGCGCGCGCTGCAGTCGCTCGCCGGCTTGCGTCGTCGACACGCTGCGCGTAGTGCGTGTGAGCAGGCGCAGACCGATCCGTGCCTCTAGTCCACGAATCGTGTGGCTGAGCGCCGATTGTGAGACGCCCAACTGGGCCGCCGCGCGGGTGAAGCTGCGCTCGCGCGCCACCAGCAGGAACGCCTGGAGCTCGTTGTAGTTCTCGCGGGTCATGGATGGCCGCCGACGATTGATGAATCTAGATCATAGGTCCATTCGAAATTGCCCGGCCTATCGGATCGGCTTCCGGGGTTCAGACTGGCCTCGGTTACCTCAAGCGCCAGTGCCCGATGCAATCGCGGAGGCTTGGTTGCTATGGCCTCAACGCTTCACGCAGGTCTTCACCGCATGAGCGTGGGTTACCGCCGCTCCGTTCTCGGCGTCCATTCAAGCGGCCGCATCCACAAGCACCCAACAGGCCTTCGGGCCCAATGGCTTTCAGTCGCGCCACTGTCGCGCGCCTTCCTTTTTCTAGGAGACCGCAATGCCCCAAGTCATCGTCGTCATCGGTGCGGGATCGATCGGTCAGGCGATCGCGCGTCGCATCAGCGCGGGCAAGCACGTGCTGCTGGCGGATTTGCGTGAGGACAACGCAAAGGCTGCGGCCAAAGTGCTCAGCGACGCGGGCTTCGAGGTCAGCACTTCGATTGTCGACGTGTCGTCCCGCTCCTCGGTGCAGGCCCTCGTGCAAACGGCGGCCGCTATCGGCGACGTCACCGGCATCATTCACGCCGCCGGCGTGTCGCCGTCGCAGGCGTCACCGGGCACGATCCTGAAAGTTGACCTGTACGGGACGGCGCTCGTCCTTGAGTTGTTCGGCAACGTCATCGCGCGGGGCGGCGCAGGCGTCGTCATCTCGTCGCAGTCGGGCCATCGATTGCCGGCGCTGACGCCGGAACAGGACAAGGCACTCGCAACGACGCCGGCCGACGAATTGCTTGCGCTGCCGATGCTGGACGCGGGGCAGATCACCGATCCGCTGCATGCCTACCAGGTCTCCAAGCGTGGCAATTCGCTGCGGGTGGTGGCCGAAGCGGTGCGCTGGGGCAAGCGTGGTGCGCGAATCAATACGATCAGCCCCGGCATCATCATCACGCCGCTGGCGCGCGATGAACTCGCCGGCCCGCGGGGTCCAGGGTATCGACGCATGCTCGACCTGTCGCCGGTCGGCCGCGCCGGCACGCCGGACGAAGTCGGCACGGTGGGTGCACTGCTGATGGGCGCGGATGGCGCTTTCATCACCGGCAGCGACTTCCTCATGGATGGGGGCGTAACCGCCAGCTATCGATACGGCGAACTCGCGCCCTAGTCATCAACGGAGAACATCTCATGCACATCGACCGTAACGGTTCGCTGCCTTCCGCCAAGGGCCCGGCCGAATACTTCACCGGCACCGTCCGCATCGACATGCCGTTCAAGGGTAGCGGCGAATCGCGCGTGTCCGGCGCCTTCGTCACCTTCGAGCCGGGGGCGCGCAGCAACTGGCACACCCATCCACTCGGGCAGACGTTGATCGTCACGGCGGGCAAGGGCTGGACGCAGTGCGAAGGTGGCCCGATCGTCGAGCTCAATGCGGGCGACATCCTCTGGTGCCCACCGAACCACAAGCATTGGCACGGGGCGACGCCGAACACATCGATGACGCACATCGTGGTGCAGGAAGCGGTCGACGGCAAGGTGGTCGACTGGCTGGAGAGAGTCACCGACGAGCAATACAACGCCGGCCCCAACGCATCCTGAGCTAGCCCACCCATCGAGGAAGAACGTCATGCCGCACGTGATCGTCAAGCTCTGGCCGGGGAAATCCGAGCAGCAGAAGTCTCAGCTGGCCGCAGCGATCGCGCAGAACGTGATGGACTTTCTTGGCTGCGGCGAGGAGTCCGTATCCGTGGCGTTCGAGGAAATCGAGCCCAAGGAATGGGCCGCGAAGGTTTATCGCGCGGACATCACCGCACATCCGGAACGGCTCTACAAAGAACCGGGCTACACGATGTGAACCAAGCCCGCACCCGACATTGCTGAGGAATAACCGTGCGTGCAACCGTCATGTACCAGGCCGGCGACGTCCGGATCGAAAATATTCCCGATGCGAGCATCGGCCATCCCACCGACGCGGTGATCCGCGTGACTCGCGCCTGCATCTGCGGCAGCGATCTGTGGCCGTACAAGGACATGGAGCCGGTGGCAGGCGGAAGGCGCATGGGCCACGAGGCGATCGGCATGGTCGAAGCCGTCGGTGCCGAGGTGCGCAAGATCAAGGTCGGCGACTTTGTCATCATGCCGTTCGCATTTTCTGACGGCACCTGCGATTTCTGCCATGAAGGACTGCAGACCTCCTGCGTGCACGGCGGCTTCTTCGGCGGCCAGGCCGATGGTGCGCAGGCCGAGGCGCTGCGCATTCCGTACGCCGATGGCACCTTGTATCCGCTACCCGGCAGCGGCGACGAGGCGCTGACGGCATCGCTGCTCAGCCTGTCCGATGTGATGGGCACCGGGCATCACGCCGCCCTTGCCGCACGCGTCGGTCCGGGCAAGCGCGTCGCCGTGGTCGGCGATGGCGCGGTTGGTTTGTGCGGTGTCATCGCGGCGAAACGACTGGGCGCCGAGCAGATCATCATCATGGGCCGCCATGCGGATCGCATCGCGCTGGCGCAGGTGTTCGGCGCCACCGATGTCGTCAGCGAGCGCGGCGAAGAGGCGGTTGCCCGCGTGCGTGAACTCACCGGCGGCCTCGGCGTGCACTCAGTGCTCGAATGTGTCGGCAGCGAACCGTCGATGCATACGGCCTTGGGCATCGTCCGCCCCGGGGGCGCCATCGGCCGTGTCGGCGTTCCGCATTACGAGGTGGTTTCCTCGGCGAAACCGACCTTCTACAACAACGTCACCGTTAGTGGCGGTCCGGCGCCGGTGCGCGCCTATATCGACGAGCTGCTGCCCGACGTCATGGAAGGCCGGATCGAGCCCGGTCGCGTGTTCGATCGCGTCGTCGGCCTGGACGGCGTCCCGGACGGCTATCGGGCGATGGACGGACGCGAGTCGATCAAGGTGATGGTCAAGCCGTAATCCACAGGTTTCACTAATCGAAGGAGTCAACGAGATGACTGACATGACCCCAAAACGTGGCCCGTATGCCGACATCTCGCCACGGCTGGACGAGATCACGCAGGGCACATTGTTCGGCGAAATTTGGGAACGGCCCGGCTTGTCCAAGCGCGACCGCAGCCTGATCACCGTGGCGACCTTGATCGCCAACTACCGCACCAACGAGATGCCGTTCCACATGAAGCGCGCGCTGGAAAACGGTGTCACACGCGATGAGCTCACCGAGGTCATCACGCACCTAGCGTTCTACGCGGGATGGCCGCCCGCCAGCACCGCCGTGAGCATCGCGCGGCAGGTATTCGCAGACAACGAAAAGTAATCGGCCGCTACCGGCACTGGTTCGAAGGAGTTCCCATGAAGACACGCACACTCGGCAAAAACGGCCTGCAGGTTTCCGCGCTCGGTCTGGGCTGCATGGGCATGAGCTGGTCCTACGCGCCCGTGCCAGATCGTTCGCAGATGCTTGGCCTGCTCCGTTCGGCGGTAGAACTCGGGGTCACCTTTTTCGACACTGCCGAGGTCTACGGACCGTACGCGAACGAGGAACTGCTAGGCGAAGCGCTGGCGCCTTTTCGCGACAAGGTGGTGATTGCGACCAAGTTCGGCTGGGCACCGGCGCCGGAGGACGAAACGCGCTGGAGCCGACTCGACAGCCGCCCGGAGCACATCCGCGTGGCGATCGAGGGATCACTCAAACGCCTGAAGGTCGACGCCATCGACCTCTACTACCAGCACCGAGTGGATCCCGCGGTGCCGATCGAAGACGTCGCCGGCGCGGTGGGTGATCTCATTCGCCAGGGCAAGGTGAAGCATTGGGGGCTGTCCGAGGTTGCCGCCAGCACCATTCGCCGCGCCCATGCCGTGCAACCAGTGACGGCGGTGCAGAACGAGTACTCGCTCTGGTCGCGCGAGCCCGAGCGCGAAGTGTTGCCGGTGCTGGAGGAACTGGGCATCGGCTTTGTGCCGTTCAGTCCACTCGGCAAAGGTTTCCTCACTGGCAGCATCAAAGCCGACACCCAGTTCGACAGCAGCGATTTCCGCAACAGCGTGCCCCGCTTCGATCAGGAAAACCGCAAGGCCAACCAAGCGCTGGTGGACCTGCTGCGCACCATCGCGCAACGCCTCGAGGCCACGCCTGGGCAAGTCGCGCTGGCCTGGCTGCTCGCGCAGAAGCCGTGGATCGTGCCGATCCCGGGCACCACGAAGCTCCATCGCCTAGAGGAAAACCTTTCTGCAGCAACGCTCTATTTGCCCGCGGACGACCTTGGTGAGATCGGGACCGCTGCAGCGCGAATACCTATCCACGGCGCGCGATACCCGGAGGCGATGGAGCGGCTTAGCAACAAGTGACCCGCTCGTTACAAAGCCGCGGTGCGAGGACGAACGAGGGTGCAAAGAGGATTGGCCAGCGCGCCGCACACGCGGAACGGTCCGTGTCAACAACCGTGAGCGGCGGATAATTCTTCCCCGCTTGTGGAGTGTAGGACTGATGTCTGCTTTGGGTCGTTAGCCACCCCTCGTTGGCCGATAGCCGTTGATCCTGACGCGCTTGAAACGGCAAGCCTCTGCGCAGTATCGGACTTACGCAGCCCATCACTCGCCCTGCAAAAAATCCAGCTTCTTCTCCCGCGGCAGCTGCTTGATTTGCCACTCCGCGCGCGCGGCGCTGGCGCGATCCGGATAGCGGCGAAAGCCCAGCAGTTTCACCGGCGGGTTGGCGCGGGTGTAGCGGGCGCCGCGGCCG
>JAYTQX010000172.1:0-3568 GCA_043746455.1 Pseudomonadota bacterium | reverse complement strand
TGACGAAGCGAAACTCCAGCCCCTTGGCCGAATGCAGGGTCATCAGGCGCACCGCATTGCCCGGATCGTCACGATCGGCATACGTGAGCAGGGCGAGCTGCGCGGCAAGATCGCCAATGCCGCTGTCGCTCTTCTGCATCGCGCGGAACCAGTCGGCGAGTTCGCGCAGGTTTTCTCCGCGCCGCGCGCGTACCGCAGCGTCCTTGCTGTCGATCTGCAGATGTTCGAGGTAGCGCGTGCGCTGGATGACCTGCTCGACGAGTTCGGCGGCGGAGGCCTTGCGCGCATCGCCTTCCAGCTCGCGCAGCAGCTCGGCGAAACCCGCAAGCGCCGAGGCCGAGCGCGTGGCCAGCTGTTTCAACACGGCGTCGCTGCGCGCCGCGCTCAGCATCGAAACACGCCGCGACTGCGCCAGCTCGCCGAGCTTTTCCAGCGTCGTCGCGCCGATATCGCGGCGCGGCACGTTGGCGATGCGCACGAAGGCCGCATCGTCGTCCGGGTTGACGATCAGGCGCAGATAAGCGAGCACGTCCTTGACTTCGGCGCGCTCCAGAAACGCCGTGCCGCCGGTCAGATGATAGGGCACGCGCGCCAGACGCAGCGCCTTTTCCAGCGGCCGCGACTGGTGATTGCCGCGATACAGCACCGCGAATTCGCTCCATTGCGCCTTGTGCTTCTGCGCGAGATGCGCGATGCCGGCGGCGACACGCTCGGCCTCGTGTTCGTCGTCGCGGCAGACCAGCACGCGGATCGGCGGCCCTTCCGCGTGGTCGCACCAAAGATTCTTTTCGTGCGCATGCGGGTTGTGCCGGATCAGCGCGTTCGCCGCGCGCAAGATGCGCTGTGTGCAGCGATAGTTCTGTTCGAGCTTGATCACCTTGAGCTGCGGATAATCGCGGCCGAGCTGGTCGAGATTTTCCGTATTCGCGCCGCGCCAGGCGTAAATCGACTGGTCGTCGTCACCCACCGCGGTGAACGCGCCGCGTGCGCCGGCAAGCTGCTGCAGCAGGCGATATTGCGCGGTGTTGGTGTCCTGATATTCGTCGACCAGCAGATAGCGGATGCGTTCCTGCCAGGCGGCACGAGTTTCCGCATCGGCTTCCAGCAAGCTCAATGGCAGGCGGATCAGATCGTCGAAATCCACCGCATTGAACGCAGCCAGCCGCTTCTGATAATTGGCGTACAAAGTCGCCGCTTCGAGTTCGCGCGGACCGCGCGCGAGATCGCCCGCCTGCGCGGGCGTGAGGCCGTTGTTCTTCGCCGTCGACACCAGATTGCGCAAGGCGAACAACTGCTCGGGCTTGATCGAAGCGGGCAGCAGTTCCTTGATGATCGCGGTACTGTCGTCGGCATCGAACACGGAAAAGCCGCGCTTCAAGCCAAGCTGCGCATGCTCGATCTGCAGGAATTTCAGGCCGAGCGCGTGGAACGTGCACAGGGTCAATTGCTGCGCGGCCTCGCCCTTGAGCAGTCGCGTCGCGCGCTCGCGCATTTCGCGCGCCGCCTTGTTGGTGAATGTGATCGCGGCGATCTTGTTCGGCGCGAGATGCTTGCGCGCGACCAAGTGCGCGATTTTCTCGGTAATCACCCGTGTCTTGCCCGAGCCCGCGCCGGCCAGCACCAGTAGCGGCCCGTCGCAATAATCGATCGCGGCGCGTTGTTGCGGGTTGAGCATTGAAGGGCTGGAAGTGGGGAGTAGGAAATGGGGATTCGGGAAAGCATACATCGTCGGTACTTCTGCAATTATCAAAACGATGAGGCGAAAATGCTTTACGCTTTCCCCACTCCCACTCGCTATTTCCGAATCCCCAATCCGCTAATGGCCAAGCTCTACTTCTACTACTCCGCGATGAATGCGGGCAAGACCACGACCTTGCTGCAGAGCGCGCACAACTATCACGAGCGCGGCATGCGCACGCTGATCTACACGCCGAAACTCGACAACCGCTACGGCGACGGCGTGATCGCCTCGCGCATCGGACTCAAGGCCGACGGCCACATGTTCACGCGCGACGACGACCTGGCGCGCTTGACGCACACCGATATCGCCGCACACGGCGCCCTGCACTGCGTCCTCGTCGACGAAGCGCAGTTCCTCAGCAAGGCGCAGGTGTGGCAGCTGACCGAGATCGTCGACGAGCTGAGGATTCCGGTGTTGAGCTATGGCTTGCGCACGGATTTCCGCGGCGAATTGTTCGAAGGCAGCCAGTATCTGCTTGCTTGGGCGGACAACCTGATCGAGATCAAGACGATCTGTCATACCGGCAAGAAGGCGACGATGGTCGTGCGCGTGGACGAACATGGGCGCGCGGTCAGCGACGGTCCGCAGGTCCAGATCGGCGGCAACGAGCGTTATGTGTCGGTGAGCCGCAGCGAGTTCAAGAAGATCATGGCCGGCGTGGGGCGCATCGAAACCCAGCAGGCGTCCCTGCCGCTGGCCGCGCGTTGAGCGGGCAATTCAGAGGAATTTAAGGCCGTCCATCGCAGACTTGTCGGACCAGGCGCAGCTGTCGGCGCCGTTCACCGGCGTAAAGTAATCGCACCATGCTGCGCATTCTCCTCGTTGAAGATCAGCGCGATATCGCGGCGAACATCTGGGATTACCTGGAATTCCGCGGCTTCGTCATGGATCACGCTGCCGACGGCGCGAATGGCCTGCGCATGGCGCTGGGCGGCGTTTACGACGTGATCGTGCTCGATCTGGGCCTGCCCAAGCTCGACGGCATCGATCTGTGCCGCGCACTGCGTGAGGCCGGCCATAATACGCCGGTACTGATGCTCACTGCGCGCGATACCCTGCAGGACAAATTGATCGGTTTCGCCGAGGGCGCCGACGACTACGTCGTGAAGCCCTTCGCGATGAAGGAGCTCGAAGCACGCATCCGCGCGCTGTACCGCCGCGGGCGTCTGCAGCACGGCGATCTGCTGCACGTCGCCGATCTGACCCTGGATCCGGTCAAGCTCACGGTGGAGCGCGCCGGGCAGAAGCTCAGCCTGACCCGCGCCGGTTTTGTCCTGCTCGAAACCCTGATGCGGCGTGCGCCGAATCTGGTGCGCCACAACGATCTAGCGCATGCGCTGTGGGGCGAGGGCGGCGGCGATATCGCGACCCTGCACACGCATTTTTCCGTGCTGCGTTCGGTGATCGACCGGCCGTTCGAGACGCGCCTGCTGCATACTGTGCACGGTTTCGGCTATCGCATCGCGGAACACGCGGAGGCGTAATCCGCGCGCGCAGGTTCACTTCGCATTGAACATCAGGGTCGCAAAACCATGACGACGGGCGTCAAGCTCAGCCTGCGCACTCGTGTCGCGAGCGCATTCGCCGCACTCGGCTGCGTCGTCAGCATCTGCGTTGCCTTGATCGCGGTGCATTTCTCCGACGCTTACGTCAATCGCGTGGTCATTGAAATGCTTCGCGTCGAAGGCGAATTTCTTCGCGACCGTTACGCCGAAGATGACCTTCCGCCGCATCCGCACACCCTGCATTTTTATACTTTTCTGCGCGCTCTTGATGCGCGGAGCAGCGCAGCCAGCGTAACCGAGGCAAGTGCAGGCAGCAGCCGTG
>JAYTQX010000171.1:0-10190 GCA_043746455.1 Pseudomonadota bacterium | reverse complement strand
CGGACGGACACTGGATCGCGTTCAATCAGCATGTGCCCGTGCAGGATGCGCCGCTGGCAAAGCTGCCGCCCGCGCCGAAAGGCGCGGAATGGGCCGAATCGGCCAAATTGATCGACCGCCTCACCTATCGCATCGACGGCGGCGGCTATGTCGACCCGGGTTACGCGCACGTGTTCGTCGTCTCCGCCGATGGCGGTCCGGCGCGCGAGGTGATGACCGGCAAGCACGACTTCGCGGGGCCGGTCGCCTGGGCGCGCGACGGCAAGAGCGTGTTCGTGTCGGCCAATCTCGACGACGACTGGGAGCGCGAGCCGCTCGAAAGCGAGCTCTATCGCGTCGATATCGACAGCGGCGCGCTGACCCGGCTCACCGAGCGCAAAGGTCCGGACCGCAACCCGGTCATCTCGCCCGACGGCACGCATCTGGCGTATCTGAGTTTCGACGACAAGATGCATCCGTATCAAGCTTCGCATCTCTACGTGCTCGACCTCGCGAACGGCAAGTCGAGCGCGCTGACCGCCGACGCCGATATCGACGTCGAGCAGCCCGCATGGGACGGCAACGGCGCGCTGTATTTCGCTTACGACGATCACGGCATCACCAAGGTCGCACACGTCGGCGCGCACGGCGGCAAGATCGACGTCGTCGCCGACGATTTCGGCGGCACGCAGATCGGCCGGCCGTACTCGGGCGGTGCGATGTCGGGCGCCGCGGGCCGCGTCGCCTATACGCGCGGCGACGTGCAGCATCCGCCCGATGTCGCGATCGTCTCGCAGGGCGCGAAGTCGAAGAAACTCACTGACCTCGACGCCAATTTGCTCGATCACAAGACGCTCGGCAAGGTCGAGGAAATCAACGTCAAGTCCTCGGCCGACGGCCGCACGATCCAGGCCTGGGTGGTCAAGCCGCCGCATTTCGATGCGGGCAAATCCTATCCGCTGCTACTGGAAATTCACGGCGGTCCGTTTGCCAACTACGGCCCGCGCTTCGCGCCGGAGACGCAGCTGTACGCAGCGCAGGGTTATGTGGTCGTCTACTGCAATCCGCGCGGCAGCACCAGTTACGGCAGCGAGTTCGCCAACCTGATCGAAAACGCCTATCCGGGCCAGGACTACGACGATCTGATGAGCGTCACCGACGCGGTGATCGCGCGCGGCAGCATCGACACGAACAACCTGTTCGTCACCGGCGGCAGCGGCGGCGGCGTGCTCACCGCGTGGATCGTCGGCCACACAGACCGCTTCCGCGCCGCAGTCGTGGCCAAACCCGTGATCAACTGGTACAGCTTCGTGCTGACTTCGGATTTCTACGCGCTGTTCGCCAAGTACTGGTTCCCAGGTGTGCCCTGGGAAAATGTCGAGCACTACATGAAGCGCTCGCCGATCGCCTATGTCGCCAATGTGAAAACGCCGACGATGATGATCACCGGCGACGCCGACCACCGCACGCCGTCATCCGAAGCCGAGCAGTTTTATCAGGCGCTGAAACTGCGCAAGGTCGATACCGCGATGCTGCGCATCCCGGGCGCCTCGCACGAGATCAACACGCGGCCGAGCAATATGCTCGACCAGGTGCTGTATACGATCGGCTGGTTCGAGAAGCACCGCGCGGGAGTGGAGAAGAAGCCGGGGAGTTGACCCGATCGATATCGATAAACTGCCTCTTGCATTGGAGGCGTCTGCGTGGTAAATCTACGTCACACGAAGTACGTATAACGTAGTAGTGAGCGCAAACGATATGGAAATGGGGCACTATTCCGACCCACGTCTCCTGGTGCTGACCAGCTTGGCCAATGGGCCAAAACACGGGCACGCGATGATTGAAGATATCGTCAGCCTGTGCGGAACCCGTCTTGGGCCTGGAACCCTGTACGGCGCGATTGCCCGCCTGGAGCAGCAGGGCCTGATCGAACCGCTCCCGCCCGAAGAGCGTCGTCGGCCTTATCGCATCACCAACGCCGGCGCTGGTGTGCTGCGAGCCAAGCTATCTACTCTGCAACAATTTACCAAAGCCGGAAGCAAGAGATTGAGGTTCGTATGAATCTCCGACTCGCCCGCCTGCTTGTCCGTTTATACCCGCATGCTTGGAAAGAACGTTACGGCGAAGAACTCGAAGAACTTCTGCAAACAGGCAGCGTCGACTTTCGCGCAGTGTTAAACGTAGTACGGGCGGCACTCTATGAGCACATCTTTCCAACAAAGTTAGGGCTGGCCATGAATCCCTACCCCAATTCCGTGCTAGCGCTGACTAAGCTGCCGAGCGCCTTCCTTCCGATGGCTATGTCCCTGATTGCTCTGGCAGTCGTTCTCGGCACCATCGCTCTATTTGGCGTCGTCCACGATAGCGATGAGGGCGCTGCTGCGCATATCTTTCAATTGCTGATGGCCGGACAAGTTCCTGTTTTGGCGTTCTTCGTAATCAAATGGCTGCCGAGAAGGCCAAGGCAAGCCCTGTCCGTATTTGCATTGCAAATCGCAGCAGCTCTCGCCGCATTGGCACCGGTTTATTTTCTACATTTGTGAACCGACAAGCCGGAAGCAGAGTTTAAGTTCGACAAATCGAACCCATGCGGCTCACAAGTCGCCCAGCCCTTCCGCCACTCCGCCCGGCCCGACGCGCAGAAGTTTCAGCGTGTTCGTGCCGCCGTGCTGACCGGTGTGATCGCCGGTGGTGAGAATCACGCGGTCGCCTTCGCTCAAGCAGCTCATATTGAACAGATGCTGGATCGCGGCTTTGGCCGCGTGCGCGGGATCGACGCCATGCGCATCGAAGGCGATCGGGGTCACGTCCCGATAGATCATCATGCGCCGGCGTGCGCCCTGACGGCGCGACAGCGCGTAGATCGGCACGAGCGAACGGTAGCGGCTGAGCCACTGTGCGGTGCCACCCGACTCGGTCAAGGCGATGATCGCGCGCACGCCGATATGGCCGGCGGTATACATCGCCGCAAGCGCGATCGCCTGATCGACGCGGTCGATGCGCGTGACTGCATCCAGATTCTGTTTCGGCTCGAACTGGCGCTCGGCGCCGAGGCAGACGCGATTCATCGCGGCCACCGCCTTTTCCGGATGTTTGCCCGCCGCGGTTTCCTGCGACAGCATCACCGCATCGGTGCCATCGAGCACGGCGTTGGCGACATCGAGCACTTCGGCGCGCGTGGGAATCGGCGACTCGACCATCGACTGCATCATCTGCGTGGCGGTGATCACGACCTTGTTGCGCGCCAGCGTTTCGCGGATGATTTTCTTTTGTATACCCGGCAGCTCGGCATCGCCGATTTCGACGCCGAGGTCGCCGCGCGCGACCATGACCACATCGGAGGCGTCGATGATCCCGGCAAGTGCCGTACCGATCGCCTCACTGCGTTCGATCTTGGCGACCATCGCCGCGTTGCCGCCGGCGGCACGCATCAGCTTGCGCGACTCCTCGATATCCGCCGCGGATTTGACGAACGAAATCGCCAGAAAATCCGCATTCAACTGCGCAGCGACCTTGATGTCGCTCTTGTCCTTCTCGGCCAGCGCGGTGAGCGACAAGCCGCCACCCTGGCGGTTGATGCCCTTGCGATCGGAGAGCGCGCCGCCGGCGAGCACGGTCGTGCGGATCGTCGTGCCATCGATCTTGTCGACCTGCAGCGAAATCAGGCCGTCATCGAGCAACAGGATGTCGCCCGCCTTTACGTCGTTATTCAAGTTCAGGTAGCTGACACCGATGCGCGTGACATCGCCCGGCGGCGCTTCGGAGCGGCAGTCGAGGGCAAAGGACTGCCCAGGTTCAAGGATCACCGGGCCGGCGAGGAATTTCTCGATGCGGATTTTCGGGCCCTGCAGATCGGCCAGCACGGCGACCTCGCGACCAAGTTCGGCGGCGGCTTCGCGCGCTTCTTTCGCCCGGCGCTGGTGGTCCTCGGCGGTGCCATGCGACAGATTCAGGCGCACCACATCGACGCCTTCCGCGATAATCTGCTTGAGCACGCCAGGTCGGTCGGTGGCCGGCCCCAGCGTGGCGATAATCTTGGTACGGCGGACTTGCGCTTGCATCCTTCCTCCCGGATATCCAACTAACTGCTCATGGTATCGGTAACAATATATCAGCACAACGCCGCATGCGGCTGCGCTGAGCTTAATCCATTGCGATGTCGGTTGTGCGCGCGTGTGCGTTCGGCGACTGCGTGCCGCCGGGATCAAACCCCGCGATGTGCAACGCTAGGCGCGAGCCCTGAGGGCGGCCACGGCCGGCAATTCCTTGCCTTCGAGAAATTCGAGGAACGCGCCGCCACCGGTGGAAATATACGATATCGCTTTTTCCACTTTGTACTTTTCCACTGCCGCGAGCGTATCGCCGCCGCCGGCGATGGAGAACGCCTGCGACCTGGCGATCGCGTGCGCGAGCGTTTCAGTGCCCTTGCCGAACGCATCGAACTCGAACACGCCGACCGGCCCGTTCCACACCACCGTGCCGGCTTTCTCGACCAGCGCGGCATAACGCAAGGCCGTGGCCGGGCCGATATCTAGAATCATGTCGCCGGCAACAACGTCGGCAACTTTCTTCACCGTCGCCGGCGCGTCGGCCTTGAACTCGGGCGCGACGACAACGTCCTCGGGAATCGGCACATCCGCGCCGCGCGCCTTCGCATCGCCGATGATTTTGAGCGCGGTCGCAATCAAGTCGGCTTCGTAGAGCGACTTGCCGACGCCGTAACCCGCCGCGGCGATGAACGTGTTGGCGATGCCGCCGCCGACGATGAGCTGATCGACCTTGCCGATCAGGCTTTGCAGCAATTCCAGTTTGCTCGAAACCTTCGAGCCCGCGACGATCGCGAGCAGCGGTCGCTTCGGATGCTCGAGCGCCTTGCCTAAAGCGTCGAGTTCGGCCATCAGCAAGGGACCACCGCAGGCTATATGCGCGCGCCGGATCACGCCATGGGTCGAGGCCTGCGCGCGATGCGCGGTGCCGAATGCGTCCATAACGAAGATCTCGCAGAGCATCGCGTAGCGTTCGGCGAGCGTGGCGTCGTCCTTTTCCTCGCCGACGTTGAAACGGCAATTTTCCAGCAACACGACCTGGCCCGGGTCGACATCGATTGTTTCGCCATTGAGATAATCGCGCAGCAGCGGCACCGGCCTGCCGAGCGCGTTGCCGAGCCATTGCGCAACCGGCGCGAGCGACTCGGACTCCCTGAAGTGGCCTTCCTTGGGTCGGCCCAGATGCGACATCACCATTACGCGTGCGCGCGCATCGCGCGCGAGCTTGATCGTCGGCAACGCAGCTTCCAGACGCTGACTCGCGCTGATCCTGCCATCCTTGAGCGGCACGTTGAGATCCTCGCGGATCAGCACGCGCTTGCCGGCGAGATCCAGATGGGTCATGCGAAGAATGGCCATGCGCTGCTCCCTTGAGCGAGGACTCGAGTCCGCATTCTAACCGCAGCGTCCGCCGTTTCCAGCCGACGCGCTGCGGCAAAATCGCACAGCCGGCGCAAGCTGTCCCGATTGCGGTCGCGCGCCTACGCGGCAACGTCTATGAGCGGCGACGAACCGATTGTCGCAACGGGTTGCACGGCATAGCGCCGCGCGGCGATCAGCAGATCGCCGAGCACACCCGCGGCGGTGAGGTCGATGCCGGCGCCCGGGCCGGAAACCGTGAGCGGCGCCGCACGATAAAACGCGCTATGCAGGATCAGTTTGTTTTCGCACGGCGCGAGCTGGGCGAGGGGATGATCGAGCGGCACACGCTCGGGGGCGATACGCGCGCGGCCGTCTGCTTGATCGAAGCTGGCGCGATACACCCAGCACTCGCGCCGCGCCTGCGCCAGAGCGGCGCGCGCGCGCCAAGTATCGTCGGCGCTGGCAAGACTGTACAGGAACCGGGCGGGATCGGGCTCGGCCAGCAATTGCGCATCGACCAGCAGCACGCATTGGATATCGGCGAGGTCCAGATCATGGCCGAGCGCTCGCAATAGAATCACGAGCTTGCGCGCGGCATCTTCACCAGACAGATCGCGCGCCGGATGCGGCTCGGCATAGCCCTCCGCGACTGCGCCGCGCACGGCGGCCGACAGCGCCTCGCCTTGCTGCACGCGGCCGAGCACATAGGACAACGTACCCGACAACACCGCCTCGAAGCGTTCGACACGATCCCCTGCGCGCTGGAGTTCGCGCAACGTCGACAGCAACGGCAGTTGCGCGCCAACTGTAGTCGCATCGTACAAATGTGCGCCAGACGCCGTCTGCGCGGCGGCGATCGCGGACACCAGCGCCTTGTCCGCGGACGGGCCGAGCTTGTTCGGCGTGACGATGTCGATGCCGGCGGCAAGCCAGTCCGGATAGCGTGCGGCGACGTCCGCACTGGCGCTGCAGTCGAGGACGATCAATGGCCGTGCCGGCAGATGCAATAGCGCCTCGGCAAACGCAGCGGCGGCAGACGGCTCGGGTGGCACCGCGCGCAGCCGTTCGACCGCATGCGCCGCACTAATACCTTGGAGCGAAACGAGGGCTTGGCGCGAATTGGCGACGCCGACGATGCGCGGATCGACGCCCGCCGCGCGCCACGTGGCGTCCTGCGCCGCGATCAGCTCGAGCAAGCGGCTGCCGACACGACCGCTGGCGCCGATCACGGCCAGATGAATATCGCGTAGCGAACGTTGCCCGCGCCGAATCTCGGGGACCGATACCGGATCGACAAGCGTATCGGGGAACTCGGTCAGCGGTGCCAGCATGATATGTTCCAATGAGACCTTTAGATGTTTAGACGTCCATTTGATCACAACTCATGTGACGACGGCAACCTGCCGTCCGATGCGCGATTGCATGCCCGGCTGAAAACCGATTCTAGCCGGCGTCTGCCGTCCCGCAGCTTCCGGATCGGACATCCCCGACCGAAATAGCGCCGCAACGTTGCGCAACCGCTATCGCTCCGCCAAGATGTAGTCACGGACCGCAGCACGAGTCGCCATGCACACGATCGCATTTATCCACGACCTCGCCGTCATCATGTTGACGGCAGGCGTGGTGACGGTCGTGTTTCACCTGCTGCGCCAGCCCGTGGTGCTCGGCTACATCGTCGCAGGCGTGCTGATCGGCCCGCATACAGTTGTGTACGCCTCGCTGGTGACCGACGAGGAAACGATCCGCACCCTCGGCGAGCTCGGCGTGGTGTTCCTGCTGTTCTCGCTCGGCCTGGAATTCAGCGTGAAACGTCTGCGCCAGGTCGGCGCCACGGCGCTGGTCGCCGCGCTGACCGGCATCGTGATGATGCTCTGGCTCGGCTACGAAATCGGCCTCGCCTTCGGCTGGCGCACGATGGATGCGCTGTTCCTCGGCGCGATGCTGTCGATTTCCTCGACCACGATCACGATCAAGGCGCTCGACGATCTCGGCCTGCGCCGCGAGGCTTTCGCACAGTCGGTGTTCGCCATTCTGATCGTCGAAGACGTGCTCGCGATCGGCATGATCGCGCTTTTGTCCAGCGTCGCCAGCACCGGCACAGTCGACGGCTTCGTGGCGCTGCGCACGCTGGGCACGTTGACCGTGTTTCTTGTCGCCTCGCTGGTGATCGGCATTCTCAGCGTGCCGCGCCTGCTCGATTTCGTCGCGCGCTTCAACCACAACGAGATGCTGCTGGTCGGCGTGCTCGGCCTGCTGTTCGGCTTCTGCCTGCTCGTGGTCAGGCTCGGGTATAACGTCGCCCTGGGCGCCTTTATCATCGGCGTGATCATCGCCGAGGCGCGCGCGCTGCGCCGCATCGAACACCTGATCGAACCGCTGCGCGACATGTTCTGCGCGGTGTTCTTCGTCACCATCGGCCTGATGCTCGATCCGCATGTGCTGGTCGAATACGCCGGCCCGGTCGCCGCGATCAGCACCATCGTCATCGTCGGCAAGGTGCTCGCGCGCACCTTTGGCGCATTCGCCGCCGGTCAGAGCGGACGCACCTCGATGCGCATCAGCATGAGTCTGGCGCAGATCGGCGAGTTTTCGTTCATCATTGCCACCCTCGGTACCACGCTCAAGGTGACCAGCGCGTTTCTGTATCCGATCGCGGTCGCGGTATCGGCGATCACGACCCTGCTGACGCCGTATTTGATGCGCGCGGCCGACCCGCTCGCCCGGCGCCTGCGCGCTAGCGTGCCGAGTGGATTTCGCAGCATTCTGCACATGTATACCAACTGGCTGCAGAGCCTGCGTTTCGAAGGCGACCGCGCGGTGATCGCGGCGATGGTGCGCCGGATCCTGCTGCAGACCTTCGTCAATTTCTGCCTGGTCGCCGCGATCTTCGGCGCCGGCGCGTATGTCGCAAGCACGGATTTTCTCGACCTCAACCGCTGGCTGCCGAACCGCAATATCCAGCACACCGCGATCTGGAGCGCGGCGCTGATCCTGTCGCTGCCGTTCCTGATCGCCGCCTACCGCAAGCTCAAGGCACTGGCGATGATGCTCGCCGAAGTCAGCGTGCCGGGTGTGGGCCGGCGCAACGAGCGCGTGCGTCGTGTGCTCGCCGAGGTGATCCCGGCGGTGTCCACTGCGGCGATGCTGCTGCTGGTCAGCGCGCTCAGCTCCTCGATCCTGCCGCCGGCCGAACTGCTGGTTGCCGTCCTGCTGATGGGCGCGCTGATCCTCACCCTGCTGTGGCGCACGCTGGTGAAACTGCACTCACGCCTGCAGATCGCCCTGATCGAGACTTTGCAATCCGAGAAAGAGCCACACTGACCGGTTGCGAACGAATGCGGGGTATGACGTTGCCGGTGGCGCGCGTCCCTGCGCGCCGCCGAAACAAACCGATTTCTGGCAATTTACGGAGTGATGCGCGTGGCGCTCACGGTACCCGTAATGTGGGCGACGTGGATCGACAAGTCGGTCAGGTCTGGCTGGCTGCCTGCGGGCGGTGGCGGAGAGACGTATTGGTCGATCGAGAACGTTCCCGAGAAGCTGTTGCCCGAGCCGTCCACAGTCACTTCTTCGCGTATGTTCGCAGGGCCGACAAAGTTGCTGTTGGCATCCCAGGATATCGCCCAGTGATTGAGCGAATACCCGGAATCCCCCTTCTGTTTCCATACTCCCTGGCAGAAGGCCGAGGTAACCGGCGCCCGTCCCCCGGAGTTCGTAAGCTCAGTGCCATCGTCGTGCCATGTCTGGAATCCGGTGTCGACCTGCACACCGAAGGGAATCTGGGGAACATCCGCAGGATTGCCATCCGCCGTGAAGATGAAAAGCCACATGCCCGCGATCGCTCCGTGACCCTGCAATCCACTGTTGCCGTTGCCACTTGCCTGAGGAACCAGGCGGAGCGTGCTTCGCCCCACGTCCTGCAGCGGCGCGCCAACGAACGTGACTGACCTTGACAATGCTGCCTGCGCGGACGCCTGCAGCCCCACTGCTGGCAACCCGTGGCTGAAGTCCGGAATTCCACAGGCGCTGGCGCTGGTCGCGAATACTGATCCAGCCAAACCGAGCGCGACGGATACTGCGGTCACCATCAATCGAGTATTCATAACTTCCTCCAGATGAGAGATTGAGAAACAGATTCCCTGCTGCGATTTCCAGCAGACTTTTCGGGCTCCCTGCAATCCAGCCGCATCACGGCTTCCGGCCCACCTACTCATTGCGTATTCGCTCGGAGAAATTACAGGCAACTGCAGAAGCAACCTGTCGGCGCCATCAGCCGCTTCCGCCGGCGGACAGGACGCATGCCGCCAACCGGCTCGTGGAGCCGGGCGTTAGGGTGAGGGAAGGAGGCGCCCCGAAGCAGATCGAGGCGCGTGGGTCGTCAGCGCGTAATCGTCGGCCCGAGCGGCCAATCGGATTTTTTCAGGTCGACGGTTTTCAGCGCGAACCGCTCCGGCGCTCCATTGCCGGCGCTTTCGGTTTCGAATTGCGCCACCAACCCGTGATGCGAGTTGGCGGCGATGAAATTCGGCAGGGCGTCGAAAGGTTCGGCTTTTTTCACCGTGCCGTCGGCGGCGAATTCGAGCACCCACTCCGAAGCCATGCTGCGCCGCCCGGTTGGAATACTGACGCGCTGAAACTCCCGGGCGTTCACAAACTTCGCCTGCGGTCCGGTCCAGCGCGGCGAAATGCCGTACCCCTGTTGCGCACGCACGTCCTTGTCGTGCGCGGCAATGAACGCATTGACCTGCTGCACGACCAGCGGCGTCTGCTGATCGTCGAAGTTTCTGCCGCGCGCGCTCGGAC
>JAYTQX010000170.1:0-2509 GCA_043746455.1 Pseudomonadota bacterium | reverse complement strand
CATGATGATGAACGAGCACGAAGCGACCATGCGCAGGTCGAAGCGGTTGATATAGCGGCCGACAAGCGGCGTGAGCAGGATCGGCAGGATGCCGATCGGCGCCGCCGCGAAACCGGCCCAGGTCGAGGTGTAGCCGAGGTTGCGCTGCAGCCATTGCGGCACAAGGATATTGATGCTGAAGAACGCGCCGTAAGCGAACATCATCGACAGCGTGCCGGCGAAAAAATTGCGATGGCGCAACAGGCGCAGGTTGACGATCGGTTCGCGGTCGGTCAGTTCCCAGATCAGGAATACGGCAATGCCGATCGCCGCGACGATCGCCGCGATGATGATGAAGCTCGATTCGAACCAGTCCTCGTCGTTGCCCTTGTCGAGCAGGATCTGCAGGGCGCCGACGCCGATCACCAGGCTGATCAGACCGACATAGTCCATCTTCGGCCGCAGCTTTTGTTCGACGCGCTCGCGCATCTGCGAGAACACGACCAGCGCGGCGAACACGCCGATCGGCAGGTTGATGAAGAAGATCCACGGCCACGAATAATTGTCGGTGATCCAGCCGCCGAGAATCGGTCCTGCAATCGGCGCCACAATCGTCACCATCACCAGCAGGGCGATCGCCTGGCTGCGTTTTTCCGGCGGATAGATCGAGAGCAGCAGGCTTTGCGTGACCGGATACATCGGCCCCGCGACCGCGCCCTGGATGGCGCGAAACAGGATCAGCATGCCCATGCTCTGCGCCATGCCGCAGAGAAACGAGGCGGCGCAGAACAACAGCGTCGCGGCGACGAACAGACGCACTTCGCCGAAGCGGCGCGTGAGCCAGCCGGTCAATGGCAGCGCGATTGCGTTGCTGACCGCGAACGAGGTGATGACCCAGGTCGATTGGTCCGCGCTCGCGCCGAGATTGCCCGCGATCGTCGGCAGCGACACGTTGGCGATCGTCGTGTCGAGTACCTGCATGAAGGTCGCGAGGGCGAGGCCGACCGTGGTCAGTCCCGGATTCGACGGGCGGAACGAAGCGTTGTTCATGTTTTTTTTCGGGCGTCGACGCGAGGCGCGGAATCTTACGGCGCTGCCTTCGCTACGCCGTCCATCGCGTTGTTCGCTGCGTTCGCATGGATGATGCGATCGATGTCCGCCTGCGCGCCTTCCATCTGGCCGCTATAAACATCGGTCGTGAACGCAGGTTGCGTCGGCGATTGCTGCGCCAGCGCCGGGCCGGATTGATCGTGAAGGTTCACGTCGACCTGCATCGACAGACCGATGCGCAACGGATTCTTGTCGAGTTCCTTGCCGTCGAGTTCGATGCGCACCGGCACGCGCTGCACGATCTTGATCCAGTTGCCCGTCGCGTTCTGCGCGGGCAACAGCGAGAACGCACTGCCGGTGCCGACGCCGAGGCTCTGCACCCTGCCGTGGAATTCGGTGTCGCCGCCGTACAGATCGGATTTCAGCGTCACCGGCTGGCCGATGCGCATGCGCGCGAGCTGGGTTTCCTTGAAGTTCGCATCGACCCAGACCTGGCGCAGCGGCACGACCGCCATCAGCGGCGTGCCCGGCTGGATGCGCTGGCCGACCTGCACACTGCGGCGCGCGACGTAGCCGTCTACCGGTGCGAGCAGCTTCGCGCGCACGTCGTTGAGATAGGCATTGCGCAGCGCGGCGGCGGAGGCGAGCACGTCCGGATGCTTGGCGATCACCGTCTCGTCGACCAGTGCGCGCGTCGTGCTCAGTTGTTGCTGGGTCGAGGCGAGCGAACTTTCCGCGGCGGCGAGAGCATCGCTTGCGTGGGCAAGTTCTTCGGCCGAGATCGCGCCGGTCGCGACGAGCCCTTTGCGCCGTGCGTAGTCCGCGCGCGTGCGATCGAGCGCGACTCTTTGCGCGGCGACCACGGCCTGGCCGCTTTCGACATTGCTGTACAGGCCGCGCACCTGGCGCACCGTGCGCGCAAGATTCGCTTCGGCCTGTTGCAGGGCGATGCGCGCATCGCTGCCGTCGATCTCGACAAGCACGTCGCCCTTGTGCACTAGGTTGCCGTCGTCGGCATTGATCTTGACCACGGTGCCGACCACTTGCGGCGAGATCTGCACGACATTGCCGTTGACGTAGGCGTCGTCGGTGCCTTCGTACCAGCGGCCGACGCCGTAGTACCACACGCCGTGACCGATCGCGGCGAGCACCACGACGAGGGCCAGCATGCGCAATAGAAAGCGGCGGCGATTGCCGTTCGGTGCCGGAGTTTCCTGGCTTGCACCGTTGCCATTGCCATTACCGTTGGTGGGATTGGGAGAGCTCATGGTCGTATACCTGTGAAACGGTTCTTAGGATGAACGGAACGCGCCCGTCGTCAGTGCGACGCGGCGCTCGCCAGCGGTGGCGCGTCGCCGGCCGTTTGGTAGCCGCCGCCGAGCGCCTGTACCAGACGCACCGAAGTGTCGATCTGCTGCGCCCTGAGCGACGCCATGCGCTGTTCGGCACTGAGCAACTGCTGTTGCACGCTGAGCGTGTC
>JAYTQX010000169.1:0-5897 GCA_043746455.1 Pseudomonadota bacterium | reverse complement strand
CCACCCGCGCGCCTCACGCATGTCAAGAAATAGACTCGCGTATGCCATCCGCAGCAGATCCTCTGGCAGCGCCCAGTCCCATTTCGCTAGCCGCAGCGCGTGCGCATCGCGCAGCAGTTCCGCGATAGGTGGCGGTTCGGCAACGGCACGCGCCAAGGCGAGCAGCGCAGATAGCGAAAGCTCATTGCTCGAACAGAACACACCCAGCGTACCAGGCTGTGCCTGGATCGATGGATGCAGACACGCCAGCCAACAGGCGATCGCCGCATTGGCCGTATCGCCGAGCCATGTCAGTATCAGCCAACCGTCCCTATCGGACAGCACGATCCTGCGATCGAGCTGAAGCTGCGTGTACGTCACACGACCCTCGTCGAGGAAGCGCTGTGCAGTCGGATCGAGGTAGCGCAACGTATCTTTGCTGCCAAGCAGCTCGCGCATGCGCGAGCGGACCTTCCCGTGCACGTGCCCGCCACCACCAGCGAATAGCAGCTGGCCGCTGCCGGCAACTCCTGTGAGCAGGATAGTCTTGTGCGCATCGTCGATCACATCGATCTTCCAGGCGCGGCCGGCGAACACGATCCGTTCGTTCGGCCGAAGCATCGTGTCGACCGGCAACGTGCCGAGCATGCGTCCGCCAGCCAACAGGCGGTATTCTTCTGGTGTGGCGAAGGCAGCGTAGAACGAGTAGTGGTTCAGCTGCGCCTCGCCCACGCGGCCGGGTAACAGCAGTCCCGAGCTGTCCTGCATCAACATCTCGATCGTGCCCAAGTGACGCAACAGCTCAGCGAAGTCCGTACTGGACAGTCCCGCGAAAGCCCCCTCGGAACCGCACAGCAGCTCGTACGCAGCGCGCGCTTGCAGGCCGCTGTGCTCGGCGAGCGCGGAGAGCAACTGCTGCACCAGGGTCGACAGGTGTTTGCCATGTGTGGCCGGCGGCTCGCACCAGCCGTCGAGCAGCAGGCTAATCATCGCGACCATCTGCACGGTGCGCAGACGCAGGCGATCGCGTAGATCAGAATGCGCATCAAGCGCATCCTCGATCACGTAACCACGCAGAATCGCCGCCTCGCCGCGGCGCCGACCCGAGCGGCCCAGGCGCTGGCGCAAGCTCGCGACTGAGTGCGGCGGGCCGATCTGCGCGACGCTCTTTACCGCACCGATGTCTATCCCGAGCTCGAGCGTGTTAGTGCACACCGCGCTAGCCGGCACCTGCTTCTGCTTGACCGCCGCCTCGGTCTCTTCGCGAAGTTCCTTCGACAAGCTGCCGTGGTGCGGCCAGAACCGTCTGGGCAGCCGCTGCTCCTCGCACAGCTGATTGAGGAGCATCGTGTAACGCTCAACCTGCGCACGGGAGTTGGGGAACACGAGGTTGTTGGAATCGCGCAGCGCGCCGAACAGGTCGTGTGCGACCGCGACGTCCGCTAAACCGGCACAGACGTCGTTGCCGTCTGGCTTCTGCGGATCGGGCTTGGGTTCCTCGAAGCCTTTAACCAGTACCTTGAGCACGCTGCCGTGCGCACCGGCATCGACGATTCGTACGTCCCCGCCCGCGCGCAGAAATTCACCTGCGAGCGTGAGATCCCCGAGCGTTGCCGATAGGCCAATCCGCGGCACCGTACGACCAATTGCCTGCTCGATCCGGTGCAGTTGCGACTGCAGCTGCTTGCCGCGCTCGCTGCCGATGAAGGCGTGCAGCTCGTCGACCACGATGTATGCCAAGCGCGCAAACCAAGTCGGCACTGCGCTGCCGCCGCGGCAGAGCATCGCTTCGAGCGATTCTGGCGTGATCAACAGCACACCCTGCGGCGTCTGGCGGAATTTCCGCTTCACGCCGGCTCCGACGTCGCCATGCCAGGGCCAAACCGGGATATCCAGCGTCTCGCACAGACGCTCGAGCCGCGCGAACTGGTCGTTGATGAGCGCCTTGAGCGGGCTGACGTAGACGATCAACCCCGGCTCGGGCAAACGCAGCAGGTGGGTAAGTGCGGGCAGGAAGGCGGCCTCGGTCTTGCCTTCGGCGGTGTTCGCGGCGAGCAGCACGTCCGCATCACCGGGCAGGATCAGCGGGGTGGCCAGCTCCTGCACTGCACGCAGCGCATCCCAGCCCTCGGTCCACAGGTAACGCTGGATCCGCTCGTCGAGCTGCAGGAAGCTGCTCGAGTCGGACATTGCTACAGGGTGAAGCCGGTGAGCGCGTCGTCCGGATCAACCGCGATGTCCGCCGCGCCACCGGTGTCCGCTTCGAGCGCGACTTGGCCGAGTACGCCCTGCCAGGCGGTTCCTGAGTTCTGATCGAGCACCGCGAGCAGGTTGATGAACGAGGTGATGGTCGTGCGTGGGGTGCGAAAGAAGCTCTCGCCAAGCCGCTGCGCACAGTGATTCATGAACGCAGTGATCGCCTCATCCGGCAGCGCGTATCGCGTTGGATCGCCGCCGGCGTGGACGTGCCGAATCTTGGTCAGCAACAAGTAGAAATCCTCCGCCGAGAGTGCCGACAGCGGCACCACCGGTCCGCTGAAATCGACCCGACCTTCGACCGCGAAATTGTTCTGGCTCAAGCGGCTCTGCAACGCGGCGTAGCTGTACAGGCCGCGACGCGGGTCGTAGAGGAACTCGGGGGTGCCGGCAAGCACGAAGCCCAAGCCCACCGCGCTGCCCTGCAGCGAGTCGTTAAGCATGCGCAGCAGCTGCTCGTAGTTGCCGTTGCGCGCGGTCGGATTGGTGAGTTTGTAGAGGTTCACCATCTCGTCGAGACAGACCAGCAGGCCGCCGTAGCCGGCCAGGCGTACGAAGCGTGCAATCAGCTTGAGCTGGTCATAGAAACTCGCGTCATCCACGATCGCGCGCACCCCCAGCGCCCCGCGCGCATCGGTGCGGGTCGTGAACTCGCCGCGCAACCAGCGCACCGCATCGCGCATCAGGTTGTCGTTGTGCCCGGTCGCGCCGCGCGCGTAGGCGGCGATCACATCCGCGAAGTCGTAACCGTTGACGAGTTCCGCGAGCTGGTCGAGCTTGCCGCGCAGGACCTGGTCCTCGCTTGCGCCGGTCGTGCGCGCCTCCGAGCGCGCGCTGCCGATGAACTTCTCGACAATCCCTGGCAGGGCGCCGCCGTCAGGGGTCGAGCGCGTGGCCAGGTTGCGCATGAGCTCGGCGTAGAGCGAGCGCGCCTGGCCGCCGGACGCATGCAAGCGCCGGTCGGGGGTGAGATCCGCGCCGGCCACCACGAGCTTGCGCTCGAGCGCAATAGTGCGCACCAGATTGAGGAAGTAGCTCTTGCCGCTGCCGTACGGGCCGATCACGAGCCGGAACGCCGAACCACCGTCGGCGATGCGATCGATGTTGCCGAGCAGTGTCTCGATCTCGCGCGTGCGCCCGACTTGGATCAGATGTGCGCCCACACGCGGCACCACGCCAGCGCGTAGTGCCTCGATCAGGGCGTCACGATCGCGGGGGCGGATGGATTCGGATGGCATGAGGTCAACTGTTCCAGCACTTCGGGGTTGATGTCCAGCGGGTCACTGCCTTCGACCAGTGGCGAGCCGAACACTTCGAGCGCCGCCTCGTTGATCTGTTCGAGCGCGCCATCGAGCATCAGCTCAAGGTCGGTCGCCGCGTCCGTGAGCTCTGCCCGCATCCAGTGCGGACGGCTGCACAGCAATTGCACGAGCGCAGCATGCGCTGGATCCAGCCCGGGTAGAGCAGTTTCGGGCTTCGCTGGTTCTTCCTCGGCCATCACCGAACGGGTGGTTGCCGCAAACCGGTCGTGTTCGGGGTCTTCGGGGTCTTCGGCCGGGGCATCGGCGAAGATGCCTTCGAGCAGCACCGCGACCTTCTCGGTATCTGCCCGCAAGGCCGCCAACCGCTGCGGATCGAGCACGAAACTGCCGCCCGCGGTGGGCGCAGCCGTCGGTACCTTCGTTCTCGTCGGCGCCATTGCCGCGATGCCAGCCTGGTGCAGCTGGGCGTACACCGCATCGGCGCTGAGCCCAAGCAGCGGGAAGGCTTTCTGCAGTACGCGCACTTCCGCTGGTGAGATTTCGCCGTCGGCCTGTGCGAGTGCAATCAGGAAATCCGCGACCACCCGCCGCACGTCACCCTGTAGCAGTTCCAGACGCTTCTTCAGGCTCGATAGCACCGGGGGTACCTGGACTAGCCACACCATGTGTGCCTGCAGGCGCTTTTGCTCGCGCGCATCCAGATGCGCCCAGCCGACAATCGCATCGCGCAAGAAGAATTGCTCGGCCGGACTGAACTCCCCGTCCGCCCACGCGACGCATGCGGCAAGCTCGAGCATGAGACGCGCGGCTTTGTAGGCATGGGTGGACTCGGTGCGCAGCATTTCTTCGGGACTGTTGAACAGCACCACCGATGCGGTCGCCGTCGGCGTGCGTGCGCCATCGAACACGTCAGGCACAAGGCCGATGCCTTCGCTCGCCAGCGCGTTGATCAGTGCGCGCGCTTTCGTGCGATCCAAAACGGACGGAAGATCGATCGCGATGAGCACGTCAGCGAATTGCATCGCGGCAGGTTGGTCCAGGTGCGCTCGCAGCGCATCGAGCTTTGCGCGCCGATCGGGCGGCCACAGTGCAACCGGCAGTAGCGACAACGATTCACCTGTCGTATCCGGTCCGGGGTGCTGGACGAGGAAGTGGCGATACGGCTCGAGCTCCCGACCACACGCATCCACTAGCGGCTGTAACGTCTTCACAGGGCCCTGCTGCAGCAGCACATCGGGGATAGCGCCGGCATCGCGAACGCACACCGCGCTTCCGAGCAGGCCGGCCGATCCTGGTCGATAGCTCAGCTTCAGTCGCGTCTTGTTGACCGGCAACACCATCCCGGCGCCGAACAGCTCGGCGTAGCGGATCGCGAACAATCGGTTGAACTCGGTGCGGCAGTGCCACACAGACGGCCACTTGCGGATGTTCGGATGTGCGCGCACCCATTCTGCCGCTAGCGCCGGCGGCACCGGGACGTGATCCACCGCCGCCTGACCCAAAGCCACACGCGTGGCCTGCTCCGCATCCGCGTTGGTGCCGCTCCAAGCCTGTGGTTGCGCGTACAGGTGTGGCATCGAATGGTCCAGACGCATCCACGCAAGCAGGCGTTGGACGTAGCCCTTGAACGAACCGCTTGCACCGTATAGTCCCAGCAAGCGTTCCAATTCAGCCGCGATGGCCGGAAAGTCCGCTGTCGCAGCCGCGTCCTGCGCCGCATCCACCAGCACGCGCCGTTCCAGTCCGTAGAAGAACAGGAACAACATGCCTGTATCGATCTCTCCCACACGACCGCCTGCGAGCCAGTGCAGGTAGGCGCGACGCAACTCCGGCGTGAGCCCGGCATAGCTCGGCCAATATCCCATTGAACCGCGCTGCCAGTAGCCACCGCCAGCGACCGGCAACTGCGGATCGATCAGGCATGGATCGATGCGCGCACTCGGCGCACGCAGCTCGCTGCCGACGTAGATCATGCCGCCGGGCAGGGTGAAGTCGGCGACTTGCACCGATTGACCGGGCGCAATCCAGCGCCCCGGTGCGAGGTTCGATGGACGCGGCGGCAATGTGTATTCGCCTGCCGAGTACGCAATTGTCACCGTCACATGGAACGGATCGCGGATGCTGGCGTGCGAAGACCCGTGTGCTCGCGCACGTTGCTGCCCGCGCTGCACCAGCTCTGCCAGGGTTGGACCGGGTGGCTCTGCAGGGGGCGCAGGCGCCTTCTTCGCGGTGAGCTTGATGATCACGACCAGCACCAAGGTGAACACGGCCGCGCCGGCGAGGAATTCCCCTACCCCGCGCGGAACCATCAGTACGATCATGATCGCGCCGAGCAGGAGCCCGCCAAGGAGGCCAGGAGAGGATTTTCGCTTGCGTCGCGTCACGCCCCTGTGGAACCCC
>JAYTQX010000168.1:0-3935 GCA_043746455.1 Pseudomonadota bacterium | reverse complement strand
TGCGTGACTTGATAGAAGCCGATGCCTTCCTGCTGCGCGCCGTTGAAATCGCGATTGGCCGGATGACCGCAGGCCAGCGCGGCGTCGACAAAGGCTTGCGACAGCGGATTGCGGAAACGCAGATCCTGCACCGCGAGCGGGCCATCGGCGCCGTGCAGCGCGTCGGCGCCGCGCGTATTGCCTTCGGCGCGCTTGAAGTACGGCAGCACGTTCTGCCAGTTCCAGCACTCGTCGCCGACGAGGCGCGCCCAGTCGTCGTAATCCGCGGGCACGCCGCGGATGTAGCACATCGCATTGATCGAACTCGAACCACCGAGCACCTTGCCGCGCGGCCACCACAGGCGACGGTTGTCGAGCTGGGCTTCAGGCTCGGTCGAATAGTCCCAGTTGATGCCTTTCTTGCCGACCAGCTTGGCCAGGCCCGCGGGCATGTGGATGAACGGATGCCAGTCGCGCGGACCGGCTTCGAGCAGCAGCACGCGGTGCTGCGGATTTTCGCTCAAGCGGTTGGCCAGCACGCAGCCGGCCGAACCGGCGCCGACGATCACGTAATCGTAGGTCATCAACAATACCTGTAGCGTCGCGGGAAGCGAGGTCGCGCGAGGCTAAGGGTTGCGGTTAGAGCAGATGCTCCATCGCATTGCAGCAAATCAGCCGATCGCTTCGACGCTATCGCCGACGCGAATCGTGCCTGCACCGCGCGGGATCAAATTCTGGCCGAAGGCCACGCCCTTGTCGGTGCGTCGATAGCCGATCAGCGTGCGCAGCGGTTCGCCCGAGGCATCGCGTTCGCCGCGTTCGAAGTCGACTGTGGTGAACACGCAGCGGATGCAGGCTTTCACGACGTCGAATTCGGTCGCGCCGATGCGCACCCGTTTCCAGCCGTCCTCGGCATGCGCTGCAGTGCCGGCGACAACGAGATTCGGACGGAAGCGCAGCATCGACACCGGCTGTGCGAGCTTGCCGTTGAGCAGATCCAGCGCGGCCTGCGAAATCAGCAGCAGCGGAAAGCCGTCGGCCAGACTGACTTCGTCGCCGGGCGCCGCGTAGTCCGCATCGACCGCACGCACGCAGCCTGCATCCATCATGACGATACGGCAGGGCTGGCCGAGGAATGCGCTGATCCATGCGTGTGCGGTGGGCGCGGCAAGCAGCGGCGCGACCGCGTCGTCCCACACTTGGGCAGCAAGGCGCACGCCGTCCGCGGGCGGCGGATTGAGGCGCAACGTCGGCATGCCCGGCGCACCCAGTTGCAGCGCATCGCCTGCATCGGGCTGCGCGCGGATCAGGGTCAGGCGCGGCTGCTCGCGTCCGTTCAGGAACTGGCCATCGGCATCGACGACCATCCAGCGCCGATCGCGGGCAAGGCCGCGCGCCTCGACTTGTGCGTACTCAAGTGCAAGCGGCGCACAGGATTTCAGCGGATAGATATGGATCGAGGCAAGTGCGAAGGCCATGGCACAAGCATAAGGCAACGGCACGCGCGATCGTTGTACTCGGTCACAACGTTCGTTTGCATCCGTACGTGCACGTCCCCATGTTACCCTTCGCCGCTCACGACACTGGATGCCTGTTTTGGCCGAATCCAACCAAGAATCGCGCGACGCGTCCGCAATGCGTGCCAACGCCGCGAAAGCACCCGTGTTCGGCATCGAACGCCGCGAATGGCCGGCGCTGATCCTGTCGTTCGTATATTTTTTCCTCGTGCTCGCCGCGTACTACGTGATCCGCCCGGTGCGCGAGCAGCTCGGCGCGATCAGCGGTTCGAGCGTGCTGCCGCTGTTCTATTTCGCCACGTTCTGCGCAACCTTGCTGCTGACCCCGGTGTACGGCGCGCTGATTGCGCGCTTCCCGCGCAAGCGCTTCGTGCCGGCGGTATACATTTTCTTCATCGCCTGCCTGTTCGCCTTCATCCCGTTCTTCGAGGTGCAGGGCAGCGTCAGTCCCGAACTGCTCGGCACCGTGTTCTTCGTCTGGGTCAGCGTGTTCAACCTGTTCGTGGTGTCGGTGTTCTGGAGTTTCATGTCCGACATTTTCAGCGTCGGGCAATCGCACCGGCTGTTCGGCACGATCTCGCTCGGCGGCGGCGCAGGGGCGATCGCCGGGCCGCTGCTCGCCGGCAGTCTGGTCAAATATGTCGGCATCGCCAAGTTGCTGGCCGTATCGGCAGGCATGCTCGCGCTCGCGCTGGGCTGCATCTTCGCCTTGATCGCGTGGTCGCGACGGCATCCGGTGGGCCGCGATGTGGAACGCAACGAAGCGGTGATCGGCGGCGGCATCCTGGCCGGGGCAAAACAGGTATTCGCTTCGCCGTTTCTGCGGCGCATGGCAATCCTGATGCTGCTCGGCGATTGCGTCGGCACGGTGCTTTACGCGCTGCAGCTCGATGTCGGCAAGGCGCTGTATCCGGATGGCGTGGCGCGCACGCAGTTTTTTGCGCATATCGATCTTGCCACCAACGTGCTGCAGGCGCTGCTGCAGGCAACGGTGACACGCTGGGTGCTGACGCGGCACGGGCCGGTGCCGGGCATCATCGGCGTCGAGGTGGTCAAGGTCGCCGCGCTGGCAGCGCTTGCGGCGATCGGCCAGCCGATCGTTGTCGCGCTGGCGATGGTGCTTACACGCGCCGGCGCCTACGGCGTCGAGCAGCCCGCGCGCGAAAGCCTGTTCACCCGCGTGGATCGCGAAACGCGCTACAAGGCCAAGGGTTTTATCGATACCGCGGTGTGGCGTTTCGGCGATGTCGTGGTGGTGACGTCGATGTCGGCCTTGCGCGCGCTAGGCGTAACGACGGCGGGCTTCGCCGGGCTCGCTGCCGTCGCTGCAGCCAGCGCCAGCTGGATCGCCTGGCGGTTGAAGGGCACCAAGGAGTTGGCGCAGGGGGCACCCGTGGAATTGCACAACGCTCAGGCGTGAGCCATGCCGATGCTGCCGCTCGCGCGACCCTCGGCATCGATGCACAAATACGCCAGGCCCAACTCGCTCAAATACCCCGCGCCTGCTTCTTTTCCGAACAGCATTGCCAGCGTGGATGCGGCGCCTGCGACCAGGCAGCTGTCGGCGATCACGCTGACGCTGGCGAAACTTTCCACCGGATAGCCGCTGACGGGATCGACGATATGCGAATAGCGCTTGCCGTCGACGATCATTGCGCGTTCGTAGTCGCCGCTGGTCGCCAGGCCGCCACGGGCAAGCTCGATGCTGGCATATACTTTTTGCGGATGCGTCGGTGACTTGATCCCGGCCAGCCACGCGCTGCCGTCCGCGTGCGCGCCGATCAAAGCGAGATCGCCGCCGAGATCGACCACGCCGTGCGCGATCTGCGCGTGCCGGCAGATTTCGGTGGCGCGGTCCGCCGCGTATTCCTTGACCACGCCGCCCAGATCGATGCGCATGCCGGCAATCGGCAGGGTGAGGTACGGCCGTGTCCATTCGACACGCTGCCAGCCGACGCGCGCACGCGCGGCATCGATTTCTGCGGACCTCGGCACGCGCCCGCTCTGCAAATTCCACAGTTTTGTGAGCGCGCCCGCCGTGATGTCGAAGCGTCCCGCGCTCTGCCGATGCAGGGTGTCGGCGAAATCGAGCAGGTTGGCAGTTTCCTCATCGACCTCGATGCGTTTGCTGCTGCCCGCGCTCGCGCATAGGTGGGCGAGCCAATTGTCGTCGCGGTAGTGCGAATATTTCTCGTCGAGTCTGGCAATGTCCGCTTGCGCCAAGGCCGCTGCAGTATTCGCAGCGCGTTCCGCTCCGGCCTCGATCTGGATCTCGCACGGACAGCCCATGCTGGTGAACGGGAAGCGGAACAAACGCATTTGACCTGCCCTCAGAGCTACTGCGCTCGATATTTTGTGTTCCTGCGGTGCTCCCGGCCCACGCCAGCGGTGTGGGCATTCGCTCGCGCGGCTCGCACGCGAGCCAAGCAGCGCTCGCTC
>JAYTQX010000167.1:0-4071 GCA_043746455.1 Pseudomonadota bacterium | reverse complement strand
GCACCGCCGCCGTGGCGCGCCCAGCCGCCGTAAGTGTCGACGATGATCTTGCGTCCGGTCAGGCCGCAGTCGCCGACCGGGCCGCCGATGACGAACTTGCCGGTCGGGTTGATATGGAACTTGGTGCCCTTGTGCAGCCACTTCGCCGGCAGCACGGGATTGAGGATTTCCTCGCGCACAGCAGCGATGAGGTCCTTCTGTTTGACCGACGGATCATGCTGGGTCGACAACACGACGGCATCGATCGCCACCGCCTTGCCGTTCTCGTAGCGCAGGGTGACCTGCGACTTCGCGTCCGGGCGCAGCCATTTGAGCTTGCCATTCTTGCGCACTTTGGCCTGCTGTTCGACGAGACGATGCGAGTAGTGGACTGCCGCCGGCATCATGTCGCGCGTTTCGTTGGTCGCGTAGCCGAACATCAGGCCCTGATCGCCAGCGCCTTGGTCTTCCGGACTCTTGCGGTCGACGCCCTGATTGATGTCGGGCGATTGCTTGCCGATCAGATTGAGCACGCCGCAAGTAGCGCCGTCGAAGCCGACTTCGGAGGAGTTGTAGCCGATGTCGACAATCACCTTGCGCGTGATCGCCTCAAGATCGATCCACGCGCTGGTCGTCACTTCGCCGGCGACGATGGCCACGCCGGTCTTGACCATGGTTTCGCAGGCGACGCGCGCGCGCTTGTCCTGGGCGAGAATAGCGTCCAGCACGGCGTCGGAAATCTGATCGGCAACCTTGTCCGGATGGCCTTCGGATACCGATTCGGAGGTGAACAGCGTGGTGGTCATGGAGATATATATCCTTTAATACGTATAGAAGGATGAAAAGTGGCGCGCATCATACACGCACGTGGGGTATTTTGCAGCCGCGGAGCGCGCTCGGTGTGCGAGTATTCAGTTTGACTTGGCCTCCATTCCATTTGGATGGCTAGACGTCCAAGCTCCTTTGGTCATCTCACGGGCCCGAGCACGACAATCAGCAGGGTCGCGATCGGGCCGAGCAGCAGGGACGCCAGCCACCAGCCCAGGCCGGAGCGTCCCTTGGATTGCGCCAGTCCCGCATTGATCAGGGTGAGCGTTCCCCAACCCACGACAAAATCGCCAGTTGGCTGCATGATCATCGGTTGTCTCCAAGGGAACTACAGATTCGGCCCATTATCGCTGCGCTTGCCGATTCCGCAAAACCCGGCGTCCTCGCCAGGTTTTCGCGACGGCGCCACCCCTGACGTGCAAAAATTGACATTGGTACCTTCCAGGAGCGGTCATGACCGGTGTCAACGTAATCAATCATCCGCTGGTCCAGCACAAGCTGACCCTGATGCGGCGCAAGGAAACCTCGACCGCGAGTTTCCGCCGCCTGCTGGCCGAAATCGGCACCCTGCTTGCCTATGAAGTCACCCGCGATCTGCCGCTGGAAATGGTCCCGATTGAGACGCCGCTGGCGAAAATCGATGCGCCCAAACTATCCAGCAAGAAGCTGTGCCTGATTTCGATCCTGCGCGCCGGCAATGGGTTGCTCGACGGCATGCTCGATCTCATTCCCTCCGCGCGCGTGGGTCACCTCGGGCTGTATCGCGACCCGAGCACGCTGCAGGCGGTTGAGTACTACTGCAAGCTGCCGCTCGATATCGACGAGCGCCTGGCCATCGTGCTCGATCCGATGCTCGCGACCGGCCATTCCGCGGTCGCGGCGCTCAATCGGATCAAGCATTACGGCGCCAAGGCGATCAAGTTCGTCTGTCTGGTCGCGGCGCCCGAAGGCATCGAGGCCTTGCAGGAAGCGCATCCCGACGTGCCGATCTACACCGCCGCGATCGACAGCCATCTGAACGAGCACGGCTACATCGTGCCGGGCCTGGGCGATGCGGGCGATCGATTGTTCGGAACGAAATAACGCTCGTCATTACTCGCTGCATCCGCAGCTCGCCCTCCGGGCCATTCGCTGCGCGAATGTTCGCTCCGGCATCCTGCCTGCGCAGTCCGGCGAAAGCGTCAAGCCGCAAGCGGCAGGGATTCACCCGATTCGGCGAAATATTCGCGCGTTAGCCGAAGCTGTTCATTGGCTGTCTCGGCACGATTGACGATCGCGCGGAAAGAGGTGTTTTCCTCGCGATCCTTGGCGTACCAACCCAGATGCTTGCGCGCGATGCGCACGCCCTGCTGCTCGCCATAGAAGGCGTACAAGTTCTCGAGATGCTCGATCAGGATCGAACTGACTTCGTCAGTGGACGGCGGCGCCAGTGTTTCCCCGGTCGCCAGGTAGTGCGCGATCTCGCGAAAGATCCACGGCCGGCCCTGCGCGGCGCGGCCGATCAGCAGGCCGTCGCAGCGGGTGTAGTCGAGCACCGCGCGCGCTTTCTGCGGCGTGTCGATATCGCCGTTGGCAAACACAGGAATCGACACTGCGGCCTTGATCGCCGCGATCGTCTCGTATTCGGCCTCACCGTTGTACAGGTCTGCACGCGTGCGCCCGTGCACGGCCAACGCAGCGATGCCGTTGTCCTGCGCGATCCGCGCGATGCGCACGCCGTTGCGGTTGTCGCGATTCCAGCCGGTGCGGATCTTCAGCGTGACCGGAACATCGACGGCTTTCACCGTCGCCTCAAGGATGCGCGCGACCAGCGCCTCGTCCTGCAGCAGCGCTGAGCCTGAGTATACATTGCATACTTTTTTCGCCGGACAGCCCATGTTGATGTCGATGATCTGCGCGCCGTGATCGACGTTGTAGCGCGCCGCATCGGCGAGCATTGCCGGATCGTGGCCGGCGATCTGCACGCTGACCGGCTGCCTGTAGACAGGATCTCGCTCGCCCGCGTGATCCATGCGCTGCAGCGACTTGCGCGTCGCCCACAGGCGCGGATCGCTCGTGGTCATCTCGGACACGGCCAAACCCGCGCCGAGCTTTTTGCAAAGCCGGCGGAACGGTTTGTCGGTGACCCCGGCCATCGGCGCGAGCGCAATGGGCGGGTCTATGCAGTACGGACCGATGCGCATGGGTGGATTTTAGCAGGCGCCGCCGTCAGCGTCCGCAGCGCACTACTCAGCTGGTTGCACTGACGAGCGCGCGCAGCGCACGCAAGGGCTCGGTCTGCTCGAACAGCAACGGCGTGCGTTCAATAAGGAGCGCACGCAACCGCGCACGTTCGTCGGCGCTCTGCGCGATCTCCACCGCGCGCGCCGCAGCCGCGCTCGCATCCGCACAGATCAGGTCCGGCAGTTCGAGCATGCGCAGCATCGACGCGGTCTGGCGACCGCGCATATAGCGACCCTCGACGGTGACGATCGGCGTGTTCTGCGCCAGCGCATCGAGGCTGGTAGCACCGCCGGAAAAATGCATCGCGTCTACCACGATATCGGCGCTGGCGATCAGTGCGCGGAACCCGTCGGCGGGCAGTCGCGGCAGCCAGAACAGATTCTGCGAGTACTCGATGCCTGCGGTCGCCAGACAATTTTCAATGCGACCTCGGTGCAGACGCGTGAGCGCCGGGATTTCGTCGCCGATGAAGACGACGCGTGCATCACGGTCGCGACGCAGAATTTCCGCGATCACATCATCGGTATCCGGATGCAGCTTGACCGGCGGGTGCGGCACGAGATATAGGCCGCCGTCTGCGGGCAATCCGAAACTTTCGCGCGATAAAGGCATGGCCTGGGCAGCACGCGAGAAGGATGTACCGAGGCCGGGCAGCAGCGACAACGGTTCGCAATAGTCGTCTTGCGCGTTGGCCGGCTCCATCGTCGCCACACTGAGATAGCGGTCGATCGTCGGCAGTCCGGTGGTCACCGGATGACCCCATGCGGCCCATTGCCGCGGCGCCAAGCGCAGTGCAGCGAGTACTTCGGGGTTGCCGTCCAGACCGATCTCCGGGTAGATCAGCAGATCGAGCTCGTCCGCGCGCAACTGGTGCGCCGCGGAGGCAAGATCGTCGGGCAGGCGCGCCGCGCGATCCACCTGCGCCGCGATGCCACGACTGATGACGTCTTCGTGCTTGGAATAACTATACAAATATATTTCCAGCCCGTCTGCGCGCAGCGCGCCCGGCCAGGTGCCGAAATAGGCTGCGATCGTGCTCTG
>JAYTQX010000166.1:0-2977 GCA_043746455.1 Pseudomonadota bacterium | reverse complement strand
CGTTCAGCTTTCTCCCGGGCGGCGCTGATCCAAGCTGAATGGCGCGCCGAACCGGCCGCGGGTTTCAGTATGGATTCAGCCGTTCGGCCGCAAAGTACGCCTGCGATCAAAGGGGTCGCGACTTTACTCACTGGAGAACTCAAATGACATTCCGCAAGCGTGGATTTCGTGCGATGGTACTTGGCGCGCTCGTTACGGCTGGCCTTGCACTGACGCCGGCCGCGTTCGCCCACGACTACTTCGGTATCGGCATCAACCTGCCAGGGTTGAGTGTCGGCTTCGGTGGCCATCATGGTTTCGTTGATATTGGTCTGGGCGGTTACGGGCCGGGATACGGCTACGGTTACAACGGGCCGGGATACGGCTACTACGCCCCGGCGCCGGTTTACTATGACTATGGCCCTGCCTACTACGGTGCGGCTTACTACCCGGCCTATTACGGTGGTGTGGTCTATGACGACTACTACGGCGGGCGTGGTTACTATCGCGGCGGTTACCGCGGTGGTCACGACGGTTATCGCGGTGGTCACGACGGTTATCGCGGCGGCCACGACGGTTATCGCGGCGGCCACGACGGCTATCGTGGAGGCTATGACGGCGGCCACGACCATGACGGCGGCGGTGGCGGTTACTACCATCACTGACGATTTACCGGCGCAACGCTTCTAATGAGCGCCGGTCGAAACCCCGCTGCCATGCAGCGGGGTTTTTGTTTGCCTGCCGTTTTGATCGGCTCGACGAATAACTGGCCGCGCCCGGCCCGTCACACTATGATAGAGCGGATTCCCGTACGGACTTTTTCGTGATTCAGCCACAACGATCGTCTCCGCCGCCGAACAAATCGGGGTCGCAAACCTGGTTGTTCTTCCGGCAGTGGCTGAAGAACCCCATGCGTGTCGCCGCCCTGTCGCCATCCGGTGCGCAACTTGCGGGTCTGATGATGCACGAAGTACCCGCGCACGCTCAGCGCGTGGTCGAGCTGGGGGCGGGGACGGGCGTGTTCACGCGCGCGCTGCTGGCCTCGGGTATCGCGCCCGACAAATTGCTGGTGATCGAACTCAACGCCGAACTGCACGCCTACCTGCACGAGCAGTTTCCAAAGGTGCACGTGATCTGCGGCAACGCCTGCGAGCTGAAAGCCATCGCGACCGGCAACGGTTTTATCGCGGCCGATCTTGCCGATGCGGTGATCAGCGGTCTGGGTTTGCTGTCGATGCCGCGAGCCGTGCAGAAGTCGATCGCAGAGTCCGTGTTCAGCGTGCTCAAGCCCGAAGGCTGCTTTATCCAGTTCACCTACGGGCCGAAGTCGCCGCTGCCACCGGATCTGCTCCACGAGCTGGGTCTGTCCGTGCGCCGCGGTGGCTTTACCTGGCGCAACGTGCCGCCAGCATCGGTATTTGTGTATACGCGGACCCGCTCGGAAGCGATTCACGCGGTTCGTTCGTAACTTTGCAATCAGCGAAGTCGCCTGCCCGCTGGCGCAACATCTCACCCTCAGCGGATAATCCGCGGCATCCAGCTGTGAGATTCCGCCATGAACGCACCTACCCGCATCGACACCGCGCGGACCATCCGAGCGCCGCGCGGCACGACGCTGAGCTGCAAGAGCTGGCTCACCGAAGCGGCGTTCCGCATGATCCAGAATAATCTCGATCCCGAGGTGGCGGAAAACCCGCACGAGCTCGTGGTCTACGGCGGCATCGGCCGCGCCGCGCGCAACTGGGAATGCTTCGATGCGATCCTGCGCAGCCTGCGCGAATTGAACGACGACGAAACCCTGCTGATCCAGTCCGGCAAGCCCGTCGGCGTATTTCCGACACATGCGGACGCGCCGCGCGTGTTGATTGCCAACTCCAATCTCGTGCCGCACTGGGCGACCTGGGAGCATTTCAACGAGCTCGATAAGAAGGGCCTGATGATGTATGGCCAGATGACGGCCGGCTCGTGGATCTACATCGGCTCGCAGGGCATCGTGCAGGGCACCTACGAGACCTTCGTCGAAATGGGTCGCCAGCATTTCGGCGGCAACCTGAAAGGACGTTGGATACTCACGGCCGGCCTGGGCGGCATGGGTGGCGCGCAGCCGCTGGCGGCGAGTCTGGCCGGCGCCTGCTCGCTCAATATCGAATGCCAGCAGAGCAGCATCGACTTTCGTTTGAAGACGCGTTACGTCGACGAACAGGCGCGCGATCTCGATGATGCGCTCGCGCGCTTGAAAAAGTATACCGACGAGGACAGGGCCGTTTCGATCGCCTTGCTCGGCAATGCCGCGGAAATCCTGCCCGAACTGGTCAAACGCGGCGTGAAACCTGACGCGGTGACCGACCAGACCAGCGCGCACGATCCGGTCAACGGCTATCTGCCGATCGGCTGGACGGTCGAGCTGTGGTTCGCGCGACGCAAGTCTGATCCGAACGGCGTGCGCGACGCGGCGAAGAAGTCGATGCGCGTGCATGTCGAGGCGATGCTTGCGTTCCACGCGCAGGGCATTCCGACCGTCGACTACGGCAACAACATCCGCCAGATGGCATTCGACGAAGGCTGCAAGAACGCGTTCGATTTTCCGGGCTTCGTGCCGGCCTATGTTCGCCCGCTGTTTTGCCGCGGTATCGGCCCGTTCCGCTGGGTCGCGCTGTCGGGCGATCCCGAGGACATCTACAAGACCGATGCCAAGGTCAAGGAACTGATCCCCGACGATCCGCACCTGCACAACTGGCTGGACATGGCGCGCGAGCGCATCAGCTTCCAGGGACTGCCCGCGCGCATCTGCTGGGTCGGCCTCGGCCTGCGCGACAAGCTCGGGCTCGCGTTCAACGCGATGGTGCGCAATGGCGAACTGAAGGCGCCGATCGTGATCGGTCGCGATCATCTGGATTCCGGCAGCGTCGCCTCGCCGAACCGCGAGACCGAAGCGATGCGCGACGGTAGCGACGCCGTGTCCGACTGGCCGCTGCTCAACGCGATGCTCAACGTCGCC
>JAYTQX010000165.1:0-4870 GCA_043746455.1 Pseudomonadota bacterium | reverse complement strand
GGCGTGATCACGTGAATGCCCGCGGCGAGCCACTTGGTATACAGCGCGGCGACGTCGTTGCTGCCGCTGCAATCGAGAATCACCGCATGCGGAAGATGGGCGGCGCACAGGTGCGCAGCGAAACGGTCGAGGTCGCCATCGTCGCGCGCCTGCGCGAAACGTTCGCGCCACGCCGCACCGATGTCGCGTTCGTCGGTAAGCAGCCGTTTGCTCGCGGCGACCGCACGCAGGCGCAGATCGAGATTCGCCTCGCGTTTCAGGCGCGGCGCGGCGGCGGCGATCTGGTCGAGCAGGGCGGCGCCGACCTTGCCCGGACCGATCAGGCCGATCGACAAGGTCTGCGGCGACAGCCAGAACGCGGCGTGCGCCGCGCGCAAGGCCTTGGTAGCGTCGTCGCGCGCTAGGGCGACCGAGATATTGCGCTCGGATGCGCCCTGCGCGATCGCGCGGATATTGACGCGCGATCTGGCCAGCGCATCGAACAGGCGCGCGGCCACGCCCGGCTGGCCGGCCATGCGATCGCCGACCACGGCGAGCACGCTGATATCGCGCGAGATCGCCACGCCGCTGATCTGCCCGGCCGACAGTTCGCGCGCGAACGCGCCTTCGATCGCCGCGCGTGCGGTATCGGATTCGGCAAGCTTCACCACGCAGCAGATCGAATGCTCGGACGAGCCCTGTGAAATCATGACCACCGACACGCGTGCGGCGCGCAGCGCGGCGAACACGCGCTCGGCGGTGCCGGGCACGCCGATCATGCCGGTGCCTTCGACGTTGAGCAGGGCGAGGCCGTGCGCGAGCGTGAGGCCCTTGACCGGACCGCTGGCGTCGCCGACCGCATCAATGCGGGTGCCTGGATGCGCGGGCTTGAATGTGTTGCGGATCAGGATCGGCAGACCGCGCGCGATAGCCGGCGCCATCGTCTGCGGATGAATGACTTTCGCGCCGAAGTAGGCCAGTTCGCAGGCCTCGTTGTAGCTCATCGCGGCGAGTGTTACTGCCTCGGGTTCGATGCGCGGATCGGCGCTGAGCACGCCGTCGACATCGGTCCAGATATGCAGTTCCTGCGATTTGTACAATGCGGCAAAAATCGCACCCGAATAATCGCTGCCGTTGCGTCCGAGCACGGTGTCGCGGCCTTCGGCATCGCGCGCGACATAGCCGGTGACGATCACGCGCGCCTGCATATGCTGTGCGCGCCACGTGGCGAGCTTCGCATTCGTTGCATTCCAGTCGACGGCGACGCCGAGTTCCTCGTCGCGCACGACGAGCACGTCGCGTGCATCGAGCAGGGAGTAATCCGCACCCTGCGCGTGCAGCAGCGCGTGCAACAGGTACGACGACCAGACCTCTCCATTGCCGCTGACCGCCTCGGCCACGCCATGCCCGGCGCCGCGCAGCACGGCGATCGCATTGAGCACGTTGGCCAGTTCGTCGAAGTGCCGATCGAGCCACTCGCATGCGCCAGCCGATCGATCGCCGAGCAGCTCCTGCGCCGTATCGAGATGGCGTTTGCGCAGCACGCCGAGTTTGTCGCGCCACTGCGGCAAATTGGCCGCCGCCGCGGTGCTCAGCGCGAGCAACGCGTCGGTAACGCCCTGCATCGCCGAGACGACGACGATCTGGGTGCTTTCGCTGCGCGCGCGAACCAGTTCGGCCACATGGCGGATACGCACGCTGTCGGCCAGCGAGGAGCCGCCGAACTTGTGCGTAACGTTGCTCACCGCGCGCGCAGCGTCGGCGGTAGCCGCTGTTGCTGCCGGGGTAGGGGTGGTGCTGGTTTCAAGCGCGGTCATGCAGGCTCTTCGTCTCAAGAATTGCGGAAGGTTTCGAGAAACCTTCCGGCGAGCCCCGCATTCTACTTGAGGTTTGCGGCGCGTCCGCATCCTCGTCGAGGTGCGGGGCCGTTGTTGCTACGATTCAGTTCAATCGCACACGCCGCCGCACCACGGTAGTCGTAGTAATGGCCGTTGTCGTGGTGGTCGTCGCGATATGCATGAGCTTAGTGGAACCGATGGACGTGGGGTGTGTCAAGAAGCCGACGGCAACAATGCCATCAACGCATCGTGTAGCAGCGGTCTGCGCCAACCGTCGAGCGCCGCGGGCCAAGCGCGGTCGGCGAGCAGGGATTCCAGATGCCGGCGCGGGCAGAGCAGACCTTCGGGCAGGTCCAGCGTTTTCGCAACTGTGGCCACGGCTTCCTTCATCGCGGACGCGGCACGCTTCTCGGCGTTGCTCATCGGCAGCAGAATCGGCGCGATCGCGCGGTCGTCATCGGTCAACGGCGCCTGCAGCACGGCGACCAGTTGCGTGCGCTGCGCGCTGCGCAGGGCGCGCAACCCCTTCGTGCGTTCGAACAATTCGTCGATGTTCGCGGGCGGCTGTGCGGCAAGATTGAGCGCATGTGCATCGTCGAGCAGCCACGGGCGAGGCTTGTCGAGCGTGCGTGCGCTGGCTTCGCGCCAAAGCAAGAGGCGCCGCAGCAGCGCCTGGTTGTCGCGCGGCCACTCGGCGGCACCGCGAAAGGCGCGCTGCGGTTGCGTGTCGGGCACGGCATGACGCACGCGCTCGATCATGCGCCGGCAATCCTCGGCGAGCCAGTCGCTGCGGCCCAGCGCGCGCAGTTTTTCGGTGAGCAACGCATGCAATTCGGGCAGATATGCGACATCCTGCGCCGCGTAATCCAGCTGCGCGAGACTGAGCGGGCGCTGCAGCCAGTCCGAGCGCGTTTCGGATTTGGGCAGATCGATGCCCAGCAGCAGGGCGACGAGTTTCTGGTAGCTCACGCCAAAGCCGAGACCGGCCATCGCGGCGGCGATCTGCGTGTCGAACAGATTGGCCGGCCCTTCCGGCACGATCATGGCGAGCGCTTCGAGATCCTCGCTGGCGCTGTGCATCACGCACACGCCCGCCGCATCACGCAGACGCACCGCGAGCGCGGCATGCTCGCCGAGTTTGGGCGCATCGAGAAGCGCGGTTGCACCGTCGATATTCACCTGCAGCAGCGCCAGCCGTGGCGTGAAGGTATTGGTGCGCATGAACTCGGTATCGAGACCGATCAATGCATGCGCAGGACGCAGGGCCATCCAGGCGTCGAGCGCGGTCGGGTCGTCAATCCATTGGTACATCAGGAAACCTTGTGTTCACGGGCGGGTCGAATCAGGACGGACAGAAATGGCGAATGGTTTTGCGACGCCGCCACGATTTGTCGCAAGGGTGGGCCGCGATTCAGTTGCGAGGCGAAGGCGCATAGCCTAAGGTGCAGCCGCAGGATTGTCAGTCAAAATATTTGAACCAGACCAATGCCGGGTAGTGAAGTCGTCCAGAAACAAAGCGTGCTCGGCGGCGTCGCGGGAATTGCCCTGCTGCTGTTCGCGCTGGCTTATCGTTTCTACCCGAGCCTGCCGAGTACCGCGCCGACGGCGCCGCTGCCACGCAACGCGGCCAATTCCGACAAGACGATGCTGACTGCGCAAGCGCAACAGCCGGTGTCAGCTGCACCTGCCGCCACGCCTGCAACGGACGACTCGGCAGCTGCGACGCAATGGGGTCCACCCGCGAGCCTGGCGCCGCCACCGCCACCGCCGCCGAAGGCGATCGCGGCCCTGCTGAAGAAGGCCGATGTCGCGTTCGACAGAGGGCACCTGCTTGAGATCAAGGATGGCGCGCTCGCGCTGTATCGCCAGGCGCTCAATGGCGACGCGAAGAATGCCGCGGCCAGGGCCGGAGTGGAAAAAGTATACAATGCGATTCTGCAGCAGACCGGCGATGCGCTCGATCGCGGCGACGAGAACGAATCCGCGCGCCTGATCGCCGCGTTGCAGGATCTCGCGCTCGACGACAGCAACGTTGCGGCCCTGCAGACGCGCTTGAAGAAACTGCGCCAGACGACGCCGCTGCTCACGCGTGCGGCCGAATTGTTGCATCAGGGCAAGCCGGGCGAGGCGAGCGCAGGCAAGGATCAAGCTGCCGCGCTCGACGTGTATCGCCAGGTGATGAAAATCGATCCGGGCAACAAGCTCGCCGATCAGGGGCTCGCGCAGATCGAGCGCGGCTATCTGGACCGCGCGCTCGGCGCTGCGGCGCAAGACGATTTCGGCGGCGCAGATCAGATGCTGGCCGAGGCCTCGTCGATCCGTCCGGGTTCGCACGAACTGCTCGATACGCGCACGCAGATCGAAGGCATCCGTCGACAGCGCGCGACGGCCGTGATGTCGCAGGCGAATTCCGCGCTCGACGCAGGCAATCCCGACCTTGCGCAACTGCTCGCGCAGAAAGCGCAAGGCTTGAGCCCGGATGTCGCCGGCATCGATGTATTCAACGAGCGCCTGCGCAACGCGCGTTTGTATGCGAATTACAAGCCGGGACAAGTCATCAGCGATGCGTTTGTCGATCGCAATGGCAACGCGCCTCCGCTCATCGTCATTCCGACCGGCAGTTTCACCATGGGCTCGCCGGCGCAGGAGAGCGGGCATCGCAGCAGCGAGGAACCGCAGCGCGAGGTGAAGATCAGCATCGGCTTCGCGCTCGGCCGCGACGAGGTCAGCGTCGCCGAGTTTCGTGCCTTCGTCGACGACGCCAACTATCAGACCGACGCGGAAAAACTGGGCAGTTCGATCATCTACGATGAAGAGTCCGGACGCACACTGGAGCGTCACGGCATCAGCTGGCGCAAGGACTATAACGGCGAGAGCGCCGGCGACACGCTGCCGGTGATCCATGTGTCGTGGAACGACGCGCACGCGTATGCGCAATGGTTGTCCACGCGCACGGGCAAGCATTACCGCTTGCCGAGCGAAGCCGAATACGAATACGCGATGCGTGCGGGCAGCGCGACGCGCTTCTGGTGGGGCGACGGCAATCCGGGCAA
>JAYTQX010000164.1:0-11108 GCA_043746455.1 Pseudomonadota bacterium | reverse complement strand
GATGCCGACGAGATCGGCAAGCAGGGCGCAGCCGATCGTGTGGCGCGCGCGCCGGATGCCGACCGCGCCGAAATACACGGCCAGCACATAGAACGTGGTTTCGGTGCTGCCCTGCACGGTCGCCGCGACCAACGCCGGAAAACTGTCGACGCCCTGGGTCTTCATCGTCTCGATGAGCAGGGCGCGCGCCGCGCTGCCGGAGAACGGTTTCGCCAGCGCGGTCGGCAGCGCATCGACGAAGCGCGTATCCAGACCGACACCCTGCACGGCCAGTCGGATCGCTTCGAGCAGGAAATCCAGCGCGCCCGAGGCGCGCAGCACGCCGATCGCGCACAGCATTGCGACCAGATACGGCAGCAGATCCTTGGCCACATCGAAACCCTGCTTGGCGCCATCGACGAAGCTTTCGTACACCGGCACCTTCCTGACCGCACCAGCAATCAGAAACAGCAGAATGATCGCGAACATCGCCAGATTGCCGAGCAGGGACGAGAACGCGGCCAGCGCAGCGGGGGTCATCGAAGCGAGCAGGGCGATAAACCCGGCCAGCAGCAGCGCAAAGCCGCCGAGATAGGCGAGCACGACGCGATTATACAAGTGCAACTTTTGCACAAATGCCACGCTGAGCAGGCCGGTCAATGCCGAAGCGCAGGTCGCCAGCAGGATCGGCAGAAACACGAGGGTCGGGTCGTGCGCGCCCTGCTGCGCGCGGTACATGAAAATCGTCACCGGCAGCAGGACCAGGGACGAGGAATGCAGTACCAGAAACAGAATCTGCGCATTGCTCGCGGTGGTCGGATCCGGATTCAGCGTTTGCAACTCGCGCATCGCGCGCAGACCCATCGGCGTTGCGGCATTGTCGAGGCCGAGCATGTTGGCGGCGAAATTCAGAGTGATCAGGCCGATCGCCGGATGTCCGCGCGGCACTCCGGGCATCAGGTGCGCGAACAGCGGCCCGAGCGCGCGCGCGAGCAGGTCGATCAGACCGGCCTGTTCGGCGATGCGCAGAAAACCCAGCCACAGGGTCAGTGTACCGAACAGCAGGATCACCACCTCGACCGAGAGCTTGGTCATGTCGAACAGCGCGGCGATCATCGCGGCGAACACGGCCGCGTCGCCGCCGATCAGCCAGCGCGCGAGCGCGGCGACCGCGGCAGCGAGGAAAAATCCAAGCCAGAGGCGATTGAGCATGCGTTAAGCTTCAATGGCGGGTGGCAAGGATGCCATAGACCCGTGCTATCGGGTCGCGCGCCGGCTTGACCTCCCGCTATTTGAATCCGGCAAACAATGCCAACAGGTGCACGAGCGAGCGACGGGGATGAGCGAAAAGCCCTTTTCAGCCGCCTGCGAGCGCAACCGCGATCCGATTCTTGCGGTGCTGCGCAGGCATTTTGCCGACCGCAGGCAGGTGCTGGAAATCGGCAGCGGCAGCGGCCAGCATGCGGTGCATTTTGCCCGCGCGTTGCCGCAGCTGATCTGGCAATCCTCGGATCGGTCCGAAAATTTGCCGGGCATACGCCTGTGGCTGGCCGATGCGGGCTTGCCGAATACGCCAGCGCCGCTGGAGTTGGACGTGGCTGTCGGCAACTGGCCGCAGGTCCGTTACGATGCGATCTACAGCGCGAATACGCTGCATATCATGAGTTGGCCGGAAGTCGAGATGATGTTCGCCGCGCTGCCGGCGATTGCTTCCGCAGATGCCAAGCTCGCGATCTACGGCCCGTTCAACCATGGTGGAAAGTATACAAGTGCGAGCAATGCCGATTTCGACCGGTCGTTGAAGGCGCGCGACGCGCATATGGGCATTCGCGATTTTGAACAGGTCGACCGGCTGGCTCAGGCGGCGGGGTTCATGCTGCTCGAAGATGCGGCAATGCCGGCCGACAATCGCTGCCTGGTCTGGCAGCGCAAATAGGTTTCGACCAAACCGTCAGGTCGCGTCTTCTTCATCGCGCGACTCAAAGCGATAGCCCAGACCGTAGATCGAGGCGATCGGATCGACACCCAGATCGGCGAGTTTGCGCCGCAGGTTTTTCACGTGGCTGTCGACGGTGCGGTCGCTGACCATGCGATGATCGCTGTACAGCGCGTCCATCAGTTGCTGGCGTGAGTAGACGCGACCCGGCTGCGCGATGAGTTTGCGCAGCAGGCGGAATTCGACTGGCGTCAGGACCAGAGGCTGGCCGCGCACGCGCGCTTCGAAACATTCGTCGTCGAGTTCGATGCGCATCGTTTGCGTTGACGCCGGTGTGGAAGCGCGCCGCAGCACCGCCTTCACGCGCGCGACGACTTCGCGCAGGCTGAAGGGTTTGCAGATGTAGTCGTCGGCGCCGAGTTCGAGGCCGAGCGATCGATCGATTTCCTCGACGCGCGCGGTGAGCATCAGGATCGCCAGGCCATCCATGCCTGACAGCATCAGGTCGAGCACGATCGCGTCGGGCGCTTCGCCGCGAATCCACTCGATCGCGCCCACGCCGGTTTCCAGCATGCTGACGCGATAACCAGCCGCGACCAGATAATCGCGCAGCAGGGCGGCGATCTTGGTTTCGTCCTCGACGATGAGGATATGTTGCGCGGCGCTCACGCGCCGTGCTCGATGACGAGGGGGAAATCGATCGTGATGCGCAGAACCGCCGAGTGGCGACGGCGTCGCTTCGATTTTGCCGTCATGCGCCTCGACGATCGCGCGGCAGATCGCCAGGCCCAGCCCGGCGCCGCCGCTGGCGCGATTGCGCGACGCTTCGACCCGATACAGGCGCTCGAACAGATGCGGCAACGCGGCCTCAGGTACGCCGGGCGCCGTGTCGTCGAGGATCAGCCGCACCTGTGCGCTGCCGTAGGCGAGGACCACGCGAATGCGCCCCGGCGCGTCGGTATAGCGGCGCGCGTTGGCCAGCAGATTGTCGATGAGCTGATCGAGCCGGCGCGCATCGCCGCGAATGCGCCGCGCATGCGCGGGCTGCGTCCATTCGAGCGCGAGACCCGCATCGGCGCAGGCGCGGCGTTGCAGATCGAGGGCCGCGCCGACGAGTTCGCCGAGATCCACGGTGGCGAAACGATATTCCAGCGCGCCGGCATCGGCGAGCGAAAGCTGATAAAGGTCCTCGATCAGGCCGCTCAGGCGTGCGCATTCGAGCTGCAACGAATCGAACGCGGCTGGTGTGACCGCGCGCACGCCGTCCTGCAACGCGGAGACTTCGCCGCGCAGAATCGAAAGCGGTGTACGCAATTCATGCGCGATGTCCGCACGCCAGCGCCGGCGCGCATCGCGATGCTGCTCGAGGGTCTGTGCGAGATGATTGAAATCGCGTGCGAGCGCGCCGAGTTCGTCGCTGCTGCTGGCGTCGACACGCTGCGCGAAATCGCCCGCAGTCAGCGCGTGCATGCCCCGGGTCAGTGCGCGTACCGGCGCGAGCAACCAGCGCGCGAGCGCGAACGCGAGCAACAGCGCGCCGATCAACGCGGCACATCCGGCCAGCAATGCGCTACGCCATTGCGCCGAGGCGAAGGCGAGATCGAGTCCGCCGAAAACCGGGGGCAGCGGTTTCAAATACAGAGTGCCGACTTGCGCGCCATCGACCTCGACCGGCAGCGACGGCGCATCGTGTCCTATTCCGATGCAGCTCATCGTGTAGTTCCGGCCGATTCGGCGGCTCGTGCGGCGCATCCTGACCGGGCGGCGGCGGGGGCGCGTCGAATTCGTGGGGTGGCGGCGCATCGCCGGGTGCGCGCGGTGGACGGCGCCAGCCCGGAGGATCGATCAGCTGCTCGAACAGAACGGGATTGCCGCGCAGGAATTCCCAGTTGCCGTGTTCGCGATAATTTTCGGCGAGGCGTTCGCCCGCCGTCTGCAGACGCTGCAGCGAAACCGCATTGAGATAGTTCAAGAAGCCCTGGCGGAAGCTGTGCTGTTGCCAGGCCACGAAACCCATGAGCGTCACGCCGCTCAGGGCGGCGAACGCTAGAAACAGGCGTTGCCAGAGACGCAGGCGCATGCGAGTCGAAGTCGTGGGGAACGGCGCACACCATAGCAACGCGCGCCCGCACGGGAAACGCCCGCGCCCGCGGTTCCTTGATTTCTCCACAGTTTCTGCGCACTGCCTGCGGGATGCACGGACAGACTTCGTCCTGCCAAATCCCCGGTCAATACGAGCCGACCACCATGAAAAAAGTTCTCGCCACGATCCTGCTGTGTACCGTTGCAGGCACCGCCCTTGCCCAGCAAGGCCCACCGATTCCCTCGCCGCTCGAACTGGCCACGATTCCCGGTCTCAGCGCAGAGCAGCAATCGGGTCTGCACAAGATCCTCCTGCAACGCCGCGATGCGGAGGAAGCGTTGTTTAGCAAACAGCATGCTGAGTTCGACGCACTTCGCGCCAAAACGCGCAACGAGCACGAACGCATCGACGAAAGCACCACCACGAGCCTGCGCCAACTGCTCGGCGACGAGGGCTATCGCAAATTCGCCGAATGGCAGCTTGCGCAACGACCGGGCCCGCGCGGTCCCGGCCTGCCGCCGCCGCACGGGCCCGGTCGTCCGCCGCGCGACGGCGGCCCGATGCAGGGACCGGGACCACTGCCGCCCGGAGCGCCGGTCGCAGCATCGCCTGCAGGCGCCGATGAATAAGCCCGGCCGGTTCGCGACGCGACATGAGTTCTCCTGGTGCCGCTTTTTGGGCAACTACCCACCGCCGCAGGATCATGTGAGCGGGACAACGCCAATGCCGCGACATGTGCTCTCTGCAGATTCGACGCGCGGGACATCTGCTCTGCGCGCCGGATCGCAGAAGGATTTTTCCGCGTCGGAAATGATCGCGGTGATTGCCTGATGATTAGCGCTCGGAGTGTCCCGACTCGTAGTAGTCGCGGCGCGCGAACAGATCGGGCTTGATCAAATCGATGAAGGCGTGGGCCTGTGCGCTGAGGTATTTGCCTTTGCGCACGACCACGCCATAGCTGCGTTGCGGGAAATAGCGGCGCATATTGCGCACGCTCAGGCGTTCGTGATCGGCCGCAGTAATGCAGATGCCGGTCACGATCGAGATGCCCAGACCCATCGCGACGTATTGCTTGATCACTTCCCAGCCGCCGACCTCGATCGCGACGTGATAGGGCACCTTGCGCTGCTGGAAAACCAGATCGACCAAGCGATACGTCGTCAGGCGCTGCGGCGGCAGGATCAATCCGTATGGCGATAGATCCTCGAGCGCAATGTCTTCCTTCGCCGCCAATACGTGATCGCGTGGCAGGATCAGCATCGGATCGAACCACTGCACCGGCTCGTAGGACAGATCGTGCGGTACGTCGAGCATCGAGCCGACCGCGAAATCGACCTGGTCCGCACGCAGCAGGGCGAGACCATCCTTGCCCGTCACGTTGGCCAGTTGCAGGCGCACGTCGGGATGGCGTTCGCGATAGTCGCGCACGAGCGGAGGCAGCAGGTACTGGATGGTCGAGGCGCCCGCAGCGATGTGGATTTCCTGAGCTTCCATGCCGCGCTGTTGCAGGCGGAATTGGCGGTCGAGATTCTCCATGCCCTCGACCAGCGGCCGCGCGAGGTCGTAAAGCAGCTGGCCCTCGTGGGTCAGCGCCAGACGCGGGCGCGTGCGCTCAAGCAGGCGCGTGCCGAATTCAGCTTCCAGCGCGGACAGCTGCAGGCTTACCGACGAGGGCGACAGAAACAGCGATTCGGCCGCGCGCGCGACGCTGCCGAACTTGACCGCATAGCAGAAAGCGCGCAGTTGCTTGAGACGGTTGCCCTTGTAGTAGAAGCGCGCCGACTCGGCGCCGCCCGCGCGTTTCGTGCGTGCCTTGCTCTTGCGCCGCGCACCGACCGCGTTGCTCGCCTTTGTTACAGTCTGATTGCGCTTGTCCATCGGTTTTTTCGCTGTTCATCATTTTCGATTCAATAACTTGCAAGCTATTTGACAATGTCAAAGTATTGAATTGAAACATTCAGTTTGTCAAATCGGATCGGCGAGCTTAGTCTGCTGCCATGCAACATACTTTGGGGTAGCAACGGTGACGCTGGGCAGTGCACAGACACACGACAAATGGGCAACGACGCAGTCGCAGGACAGGCGCGTCAATCTTTTGTCGCATGTGCCGGAGTCGGATGCGGGCCTCGCCCCGATCACCAAGGCGGATTTTGTCGGCTGCGTCGATCGCTGCGTGCGTCTGCTGGTTGCTGAATCGAAGGCGGCGATTGCGATGCTCGAATCCGCACAGGCGCAGCTGCGCGGCTGGCTGCACAGCAAGACGCAGGCGCTGGACGACGGCACGCTGGTCGACTTCGCCCTCTTCGATGCCGCGATCCTGAGCATCGAAGAACGCTTGCCGCAGAGTGGTGCGCAGGGCCAGGCCCATCTGCTGCATGCCTCGCGTCTGCTCGCCGAATCGGTATACGCGAAAACCTGAAAACGCCGAGCGCTGCGGCGTTCGGAATCACGATTCCGGGCTTTGCGGTCGCCTACCCTTCACCAAAACCCTCACCCTGACCGAATCAAGGAACCGCAATGAAAGCGTCTCTGCCCACCGCCGAACAGATCAAGCTCGACTGGACCAACAACCCGCGCTGGGCCGGCATCAAGCGCAACTACACGGCCGAGGATGTCGTGCGCTTGCGCGGCACGGTCGTGGTCGAGCACTCGCTCGCGCGTCTGGGTGCGGAGAAATTGTGGCGCTCGCTGCACAGCGAAGACTTCGTCAACGCGCTCGGCGCGTTGACCGGCAATCAGGCCATGCAGCAGGTCAAGGCAGGTCTCAAGGCGATTTATCTCTCCGGTTGGCAGGTCGCGGCGGACGCGAACCTCGCCGGTCAGATGTATCCGGATCAGTCCCTGTATCCGTCCGATTCGGTCCCCGCCGTGGTCAAGCGCATCAACAACGCGCTGCTGCGCGCCGACCAGCTGTATCACGCCGAGGGCGACGACAGCATCGACTTTCTGCAGCCGATCGTGGCTGATGCCGAGGCCGGTTTCGGTGGCGTGCTCAATGCGTTTGAGTTGATGAAGGCGATGATCGAGGCGGGCGCCGCGGGCGTGCATTTCGAGGATCAGCTCGCCTCGGTGAAGAAGTGCGGGCATATGGGCGGCAAGGTGCTGGTGCCGACGCGCGAAGCGGTCGAGAAGCTCAATGCCGCACGCCTCGCCGCCGACGTGTGCGGCGTGCCAACCCTGGTCGTTGCGCGCACCGATGCGGAAGCGGCCGATCTGCTGACCAGCGATGTCGATACGAACGACAAACCCTTTGTGATCGGCGAGCGCACCGTCGAGGGCTTCTACAAAACGAAGAACGGCCTGGACCAGGCAATCAGCCGCGGCCTGGCTTATGCGCCGTACGCCGATCTAGTCTGGTGCGAAACCGGCAAGCCAGACCTCGCGTTCGCCAAGCAGTTCGCCGACGCGATCCATGCGAAGTTCCCGGGCAAACTGCTCGCCTACAATTGCTCGCCGAGCTTCAACTGGAAGAAGAATCTCGACGATGCGACGATCGCGAAATTCCAATCGGTAATCGCCGGCTACGGCTACAAGTTCCAGTTCATCACACTGGCCGGTTTCCATGCGCTCAACTACTCCATGTTCAATCTCGCGCACGGCTATGCACGTCGCCAGATGAGCGCTTTTGTCGAGCTGCAGGAGGCCGAATTCGCCGCCGCCGACAAGGGCTTCACCGCGGTCAAGCACCAGCGCGAAGTCGGCACCGGTTATTTCGATGCAGTGACGCAGACGATCCAGCAGGGCCAGTCCTCGACCACCGCGCTCAAGGGTTCGACCGAGGAAGAGCAATTCCACCCGCACGCGTCGGCGGCCTGACGGGCTGAATCGCAGCGCGATGGAAACGTTTTCATCGCTGCTCGCCGCAGATTCCGGCAAGAAGCGGCTTTTCGCGTAAGATAACAACGTCGTACACTTACTCTTCGCAAGGGAAAAGTCGTGTCGTCGTCACCGTCCCAGCCCGCGTCGGAGGCTACCGAAGCCCTCACCGTCGCCGATGACCGGTCGCTAGGCGGCAGACTTGCGCGCCAGCTCTCCGATGCGGAATTCGCCTTGTTCTGCGCGGTCGGTGCGCCGCGCGAATTGGCCCGCGGCGAGACTATCTTCCGCAAGGGCGAACATGGCCACAGCATGTTCGTGATCGAGAGCGGGGAAATCGACCTCGAATTCGGCGATGGCCTGGCGAACAAGCGGCTCGGGCCGCGCGAGTTTCTCGGCGAGCTGGCGCTGTTCATCGGCAATCATGCGCGCGTGGCGAGCGCGATCGCAACCGAGCCGAGTAGCCTGCGGGTCGTCGACCTTATCGTGTTCGAGACTGTCCTGCACAAAGAGCCGTTGCTGCTTGCGCAATTCATGCGCCGCTCGTTCGCCTATCTCGTCGCCAGCGAACAGCAGCTGATCACCTATCTCAAGCACCGCAACGAGGATCTGATTTCCACCCTGCACTCGCTGCGCCAGACGCAAACGCAGCTGTCCACCGCGAGCAGTCTGATCTGCACCGACGAATTGACCGGCTTGAACAATCGCCGTGGTCTGTATCAGTTCCTCGCCAGCGTCCAGCGTGTGGCCGGGACACGCCTCGCGCTGTTCCTCGTCGATGTGGACCAGTTCAAGAAAATCAACGATGAACACGGCCATCTGGTCGGCGACCATGCGCTTACCCTGGTTGCACGCGAGCTGCGCAACTGCATTGGCCCTGCCGACGTGTGCTGCCGTCTTGGCGGCGACGAATTCGCCGTGCTCATCCAGCTTCCGCACCGGGAAGATCCGGGAGAGCGCGCCGCCGAGATCGCCGCGGCGGTGCGCGCGCGACGCCTGCCCGAACCCTACGAAACACTGTCGATCTCGGTCAGCGTCGGTGCGAGCCTGTGCGACGAGCATACCGACTGGTCGACGTGGTTCAGCGTCGCCGATCGCGCGCTGTATGCCGCCAAGGGCGACGGCGGAGACGGATGGCGGCTGGGTTTCTAGCGCGCCTTATGGTGCAGCGCTGGGTCTCGGCCCGCGCGGCAGCGAACGCCGCGACGTCGAGTTCGATCCGCTGCATGCGGTGCGGCCGCGGAGTGAAAGCCAAGCAGCAGAAAATCAGCGACAGAGCTTCTCAACATTCCATGGCAAGGTTCAGCTTGCTACCATGTGCTTGCGGTCTCAAAGACGAGACAGGCATGTTCGAATTTGGGCACAACCACAACGAGGTGGGAATAGCCATGGAGTTGCGAAACATATATATAGGGATTTTGCTGGTTGCCACGACACTCAGTGGTTGCACGACGTTGAATGACGTCGTCTCGGCGAAGGAATCAGGCAAAGAGGGCACCGCGCAGACCTATCACGTCAGTGAAAATAAAGCGTGGGACATCGCCAAAACGGTTTTCCGCTGGGAGGGCTCAGATGCAATCGAGGAGCATCGCGATCAGCGCTACATGCTCACCAGTAGCGGAATGAATCTGATGAGCGCAGGCACAGTGATGGGGGCATGGGTTGAACCCTGTCGATGCCGGCAATACCAAAGTCACCGGCGTGACCAAACGCCGAATTCAAACAAATCTCGTAACGACGTTGACTGAAAGTACATTTCACAAACGCTTCGCGCAGGCCGTGGAAATCGTGAATCAAGGGCAGCCCCTGCCCGCGACAGCGCCCAATTGAAAGCGACTGCTGTGATTTTCGTGGTCGCGCCGCGTGACGGCGCGACCATCTCGACCGCCTACGCCAGGCGTAACGGTAACTTGCGCAAACGCTGATTGGTCAGGGCGAACACCGCATTCGCGACTGCCGGCGCAATCGGCGGCGTGCCCGGTTCGCCGCAGCCGCCCATCTTGTCCGTGCTCGGCACGATATGCACCTCGACCTGCGGCATTTCGTTGAGACGCAGCACAGTATAATTGTGGAAATTGCTCTGTTCCGGCTTGCCGTCCTTGAAGGTGAGTTCGCTGTGCAGCGCGGCCGAAAGTCCATAGACAATGCCGGATTGCATCTGCGCCTCGACCGTGAGCGGATTGACCACCGGTCCGCAGTCGATTGCGCAGACCACGCGATGCACCTTGATCTGCTTGTTCTGCACCGACACTTCGGCGATCTGCGCGACATAGCTGCCGAACGATTGATGCACGGCGATGCCGGCCGCGTGACCTTTCGCCAACGGTTTGCCCCAGCCGAACTTCTGCGCGGCCAGGTCGAGTGCGAGGCGCTCGCGCGATTTTTCCGGCAGCAGCGCGCGGCGATATTTCAGCGGGTCCTGCTTCGCCGCGTGCGCAAGCTCGTCAAGGAAACTCTCGACGACGAAGGCCGTGTGCGAGTGCCCGACCGAACGCCACCAGAGCACCGAAATCGGGCTGGTCGGCGAATGCAGATCGACGCGATATACGGGAATGTTTTCCAGATACGGCGCGTCCGCCGCACCTTCGACCGAGGTCGCGTCGACACCGTCCTTGATCATCATCGGCGCGAACGGCGTGCCGGCGATGATCGACTGGCCGACGATCGTGTGCGACCACGCCGCGGGCTTGCCGTCCTTGCCCAGCGTCGCGCGCAACTTCGACAGCCACATCGGCCGGTAGTAACCGCCGTGGATATCGTCCTCGCGCGTCCATACCACTTTCACCGTCTTGCCCGAGGCCTTGGCAACCTGCACCGCCTCGGTCACGTAGTCGCAGGTCGGATTTGCGCGTCGGCCGAAGCCGCCGCCGAGGAAGGTCGTATGGATGCGCACCTGCTCGGGTTTGAGGCCGAGGATTTTCGCCGACAGGTTCTGATCCATCGTCTGAAACTGCGTGCCGGTGTAGATATCCGCGCCGTCCTTGCCGATCTCGACCGTGCAGTTTTCCGGCTCCATCGGCGCGTGCGCGAGGAACGGCACTTCATACTCGGACTCAATGACTTTCGCGCCCTTGAACACCGCATCGACATCGCCAGCCTGCCTGGCCACGGTGCCGAGCGTCTGCGCCTGCTTGCGATAGTCCTCGCGCAAACCCGTTGTCGAAATCGTCGCGCCCGCACCGAGATCCCAATCGATCGTCAGCGCATCGCGACCCTGCTTGGCCGCCCAGAAGTGTTTGCCGAGCACGGCGACGCCGCTCGGCACCTGCACCACATCGACCACGCCGGCAACGG
>JAYTQX010000163.1:0-5019 GCA_043746455.1 Pseudomonadota bacterium | reverse complement strand
ATCGCGATCTGCGCGCGGTAGTGCACGAACTTCGAACGCTTGTCGAAAAACGCGGTGTCGTATTCGTCGGCCTCGATTACAAACTCTGCTTTTCCTTCTCCCGCCGGGAGAAGGTGCCCGGAGGGCGGATGAGGGAGAGGCTTCGCAATTTGCGAGACGGTTGAAGATTGCGAAGCCCCTCCCTCATCCGGCGCTTCGCGCCACCTTCTCCTGGTGGGAGAAGGGAGGCCGCCCAGACGCGCTGACACACCGAAATTCTCCGGCACACCGCCGACCAGAAAGCCCGGCGCGCGGCCACACGCTTCAAGGATCCAGGTCAGCATTGCCGTCGTCGTCGTCTTGCCATGTGTGCCGGCGACCGCGAACACGCGGCGCGTTCCGAGCAGGTTGTCGCCAATCCATTGCGGCCCCGACACGTACGGCAAGCGCGCGTTGAGCATGTGCTCGATCGCCGGATTGCCGCGCGACAGGGCGTTGCCGACAATCACCAGATCCGGAACCTGTGCTGGATCGGCGCTGCCCAGATGTTCGGCGCGATAGCCGGATTTCAACGCTACGCCGAGCGCGGCGAGCTGATCGCTCATTGGCGGATAGATGTTCTGGTCCGAACCGGCGACTTCGTGGCCCAACTCGCGCGCCAGCGCGGCGATGCCGCCCATGAACGTGCCGCAGATGCCGAGGATATGCAGCTTCACCGCGCGGTGCTCATGCGGCGGCGGCGGGCGCGCCTGCGAATCCGCTCAGCAGCAGAGCGGCGATGATCCAGAGCACGGCGATCAGCATGCCGCCGGCAAACGGCAGGTTGAGGCTGTGGCGGAACACGTGCGCATCGACGACGACCTTCCAGATCAGCAGCGGCAGCGAGATCGCGCCGAGCAGCAGTTGCAGCGGTGTCATCTGCTCCGGCGTCGCCGGCGGATCGCCCGCGAGCAAGGCGATCGGCGTGCTGATTGCGGTGAAGACCAAGGTGCAACAGAGCAAGGCCGTCGCGGTCTGCACGAAACGGCTGCGCAGGCCGCGCATGCTGAGCAACAAATTCAAGGTCAGCAGGGTGAAGCAGAGCCAGAGCAGCACACCGCCGAGCACGCCGCCAAGCGAGGCCTCGCGAGCAAACAGGGCGACGCCGATCTGCACGACGACGCATAGCGCGACGACGACGGCCAGCGTCTGCGTCGAATGCGGCAGATCCTGCGGGCCGCGGCGCAGCAACAGGATATCGCGAATAACAAGGATTACAGGTGGCATGCGTGCGTCTTAAGCGGCTGCGCCCTCACCCCTTGCCCTCTCCCGCAAGCAGGAGGGGGGGAGTGATCGTCGCGCTAGCGCGCGACCTCGTTATTTGATTGAAGCGGCGGCAGCGCGGCGAATATGCGCTGGGACACTTCGTCGACGTCGCCCACACCATCGACATGGCGAAGCTTGCCGATCTGCTCGAAGTGCTCGGCGACGGGCGCGGTCTGTTCGCGGTAGATGTCCAAGCGTTTGCGCACAATGGCCGGGTCGTCGTCGGGCCGGTGCTCGGTCTTGAAGCGCAGTTCGCAGCGCGAGAGGATGGCGCTGTCGGGCACGTCGAGCTTGATCGCGACATCGAGCGGCTGGTTCAGACGCGCAAGGAGGGCTTCGAGTGCAGTGCACTGGGCGAGATTGCGCGGGTAGCCGTCGAGGATGAAGCCGTTGCGCGCATCGGGCTCGCGCAGGCGTTCTTCGAGCATGCCGAGCACGATTTCGTCCGATACCAAATGTCCGGCGGCCATCACCTCTTTCGCTTTCAGACCCAGAGGCGTGGCGGCCTTGACCGCCGCGCGCAGAAGATCGCCGGTGGAAATATGCGGTATCTGCAACGCATTCTTGATGCGCTCGGCCTGGGTACCCTTGCCCGAACCGTTCGGGCCGAAGAAGACGATGCGCATAGGCTTCTACGTTTATCCATCGAATATCCATCGAACATACCGGCGCGAAAAATCGCGGCTCTTTTCTGCGCGGCGTGGCGATCGGCTAGACTCGCGACCTTGAGCGCCGAGCTAAGCTAACGGCAGCCGCAGTGTTAGTCAAACCTGCAACCACACGGTGTTCCCATTATGAGCAAAGGCAACCTCCTCTACGCCCAATCCGGCGGCGTTACCGCGGTCATTAACACCACGGCCTGCGCGGTGATCGAAACCTGCCGCAAACATCGAATCCGCGCCTATGCCGCGCGCAACGGAATTCTCGGCGCGCTGCGCGAGGAGCTGATCGATCTGTCCAGGGAAGAGCGCAGCGCAATTGCGGCGTTACGCCACACTCCTGGTGGTGCGTTCGGTTCGTGCCGCTTCAAGCTCAAATCGCTGGAAATCGATCGCGCGCGCTACGAGCGCCTGATCGACGTGCTGCGCGCACACGATATTCGCTACTTTTTATACAACGGCGGCAACGATTCGGCCGATACCTCGCTGAAGATTTCCGCGATCGGCAAGGAGCTGGGCTATCCGCTGCAGGTCATCGGCGTGCCGAAGACCATCGACAACGATCTGCCGGTCACCGACAGCTGCCCGGGTTTCGGATCGGTGGCCAAGTACACCGCGGTGTCGATCGGCGAGGCCAGTCTCGACGTCGCCTCGATGTGCGAATCCTCGACCAAGGTGTTCGTGATGGAGGTGATGGGCCGTCACGCCGGCTGGATCGCCGCGGCCGCGGGCCTCGCCGCCACGGGCAAGGACGCCGCGCCGCATATCATCCTGTTCCCGGAAGTGCCGTTCGACGAAGCGGCGTTCCTGGCGCGCGTGGCCGCGACGGTCAAGCGCGTGGGCTACTGCTCGATCGTGGTTTCCGAAGGGCTGAAAAATGCCGAAGGCAAATTCCTCGCCGAAGCCGGCAGCGCCGACGCGTTCGGGCACACCCAGCTCGGCGGCGTCGGCCCGTTGATCGCACAATTGGTAAAAAGCAGACTCGGCTACAAATACCACTGGGCGGTGCCGGATTATCTGCAGCGCTCGGCGCGCCACCTGGCCTCCAAATCGGATGTCGAGCAGGCCTATGCCGTGGGCAAGGCCGCGGTTGAATATGCGCTGGCCGGCAAGAATGCGGAAATGCCGGTGATCAAACGCATCTCGACCACGCCGTTCAGATGGAAGATCGAGGCCGTGCCGATCACCCGGATTGCGAATATCGAAAAGAAGCTGCCGAAGAACTTCATCACGCGCGACGGCTTCAACATCACCGCCGCCGCGCGCAGCTATTTCGAACCGCTGATCCGCGGCGAAGACCGGCCGCCGTATGATGCGACCACGGGCCTGCCGAAATATGCGCAGCTCAAGCGCGTGCTGGTGAAGAAGAAACTCCCGCGCTACAGCATCGCGGACAAATAGGCGCTCAAGCTACGCGCGCTCGATCACAGCAAGACGCTGGGTCGCCGGCCGCAGAAAAGGCCGCTCCACATAGCGATACGACAGCCATGCGATCAGCAGGATCGCCGGAATCGCAGCGACGAGTACCATGACCCACGCCGGTGCGTATGTGTCGCTGGTCAGCCCGGCAATTTGCGCGACCTGCAGTATCGGGTAGTGCCACAGATAGAGGCTGTAGCTGATCAGGCCGAGAAACGTCATCGGCCGGTTGGCGAACAGTGCGGTGCCGGCGCGCGTCGTGGCGGCCGCACCGAGAACCAGCATGCCGAAGCCGAGCGCGGTGACGCTGTGATGGAAGAAAAGATACGGCACGTCGATGCGCACGAGGAAGTCGTCGCGCGGCGCCGCGACATAGGCCAAGGTGACGATGAGCGCGATACCGCCACACAGCCACGCAGTCGCTGCCCGGGGTGACGGCGGTCGGCTCGCCATGATCCATGCCGCGCACACACCGATGAAGAACTGATCCAGCCGCGCCGGCAGCTGATGCACGTCGGGATAACTGATGAACATCTTCAACGCAGGATCGGTCAGCGACCAGTAGCACAGCACGCGAAACGCAAAAACGAAAACCAATACCAACGACAGCGCCAGCTGCCAACGGCAACGCGCGGCGAACAGGGCGAGCAGCGGCAGCGCGACGTAGAAATCCCACTCGACGGGCATCGACCAATAGACCGGATTGAGCGGCGGGACCGGCCATGGCACGATGTTCTGCACCAGCAAGGCATGTGCGCCGAGGATGCGCAGAGCGATCCGGCTGGTCTGGCCAACGTAGAGAAAGATCGTGGCCAGAATCAGCAGCTGCAGCCAATACGCCGGCAGGACGCGACGGCAGCGATGGATCCAGAACTCCCTTAGCGACGGTCGCGGCCGGCCTTCGAGCGCCGCTCGATGGAACGGCATGCTCAGCAGAAATCCGGACAGCACGAAAAACAGGTCGACGCCGAAATAGCCGCACTTGAACAGCGGCGTCAGATCCAGCCCGATTCCCGGCAACGGCAGGACCAGTGCCGGGCCATTCGCGAATTGCCAGGCGTGGTACATGAGTACCCACAGCGCGGCAAGACCACGCACGCCCGTAAGGTTCGGAAAATATGCTGTGGCGCCGCCGGGCATGCTTTTAATGACTACCTCGAAACAAGGAGGCGCCTTATAGCATGGGCCGCCCCGCCGCGCCGCAAAACTGGCGTTCCGGCGCGCTCCCGCTATACTTCGTCGTCTCGTTTCGTCGCACCCAACGTTTTTTATCCGCGAATTGCCTGATTTCCGAGGGAGGATGCATGTTGCAACAATACGGTTACTGGATCGCGCCAGCCTGCGCGTTGCTGGCGATCATTTATGGTGTGTGGTCGCGCAGCTGGATTCTGGCCCAGCCGGCCGGCAATGAACGCATGCAGCAGATCGCTGCGGCGATTCAGGAAGGCGCACGCGCCTATTTGAACCGCCAGTACACGACCATCGGCATGGTCGGTGCGGTGCTGTTCGTGGTGATCGGCTTCGCCCTGAACTGGCCGACCGCGATAGGCTTCGCGATCGGCGCGATCCTCTCGGGTCTGACCGGTTTCATCGGTATGAACGTCTCGGTTGCGGCGAATGTACGCACGGCCGAAGCCGCGCGCTCGGGCCTCGCCGC
>JAYTQX010000162.1:0-1898 GCA_043746455.1 Pseudomonadota bacterium | reverse complement strand
GACCGAAGGCGCATCTGATACCGCGTATGCTTTCGCCAATGTGCGCGTCGCGCATCAGACCGTTGAATCGGCGGTGCCCACCGGCATCTGGCGTTCGGTCAACCATTCGCAAAATGGCTTCTTCACCGAAAGCTTCATCGACGAATGTGCGGCGGCGACGGGGCAGGATCCGGTGGCGTTCCGCGCCGACTTGCTGCGCAACGACGAACGCCATCTGCGCGTGCTGCATCGCGTGGCGGAACTTGCGAACTGGGGACAACCGCTCGATCCCGCGGCCGATGGCGCGAAACGCGCGCGCGGTATCGCGATCCATCGCTCGTTCGGCAGCATCGTTGCCCACGTCGCCGAAGTGTCGGTGACTGCGGACAATCAGATTCGCGTGCATCGCGTAACTTGCGTGATCGATTGCGGCATCGCAGTCAATCCGAACCTGATCCGCCAGCAGATGGAAAGCGCGATCGTGTTCGGTCTGTCTGCCGCGCTGCACGGCGAGATCACGATCGACAAGGGTCAGGTGCAGCAGAGCAACTTTCACGACTACGCAGCGCTGCGTATGAGCGAGTGCCCGGTGATCGATGTGGATATCATCCCGAGCGCCGATGCGCCTGGTGGTGTCGGCGAACCGAGCGTCCCGCCGATTGCGCCGGCAGTCGCCAACGCGGTGTTTGCGCTGAGCGGCCAGCGTCTGCGCAGTCTGCCGCTCAAGCTCGCCTGATCGAGAAGGAACCGCGATGACCACGCTCAAGATCAACGGCAAGACCATCAGCGTGAACGCCGAACCCGACACGCCGCTGCTGTGGGTATTGCGCGGCGAGTTGCATCAGGTCGGCACCAAGTTCGGCTGCGGCAAGGCGCTGTGCGGCGCCTGCACCGTGCATCTGGATGGCGTCGCCGTACGCTCGTGCATCACGCCGCTGGTTGCGGTCGGTGCGCGCGAAGTCACCACGATCGAAGGCGTGCAGGGAGCCGAAATCGACGCGCTGCGCCAGGCCTGGACCGACGTCGATGTCGTGCAATGCGGCTACTGCCAGAGCGGCCAGCTCATGTCGGCCAGCGCCCTGCTGAAAACCACGCCGCAACCGAGCGACGCCGATATCGACGCGGCGATGAGCGGCAATATCTGCCGCTGCGGCACCTATCCGCGCATCCGCGCAGCCATCCACGCCGCGGCGAACGCGCGCACACTGCCCCTCGCGGGCGACGCGAAGTGATCACGGCGCCGCAATTGTGCTGCTGCCTTTGGGCTGCGAAACGCGTTATCTTGGCGGGCTAGGGCCGAACCACCGCGATCGCCAAGGGACCGGTCGGAGTCGCAGTCACGATGCTCGCGCTGCGGATCACGCTCACTTCCTGTCGATTTGGATGTTTTCCTTGCTGCCGCTATTGGCGACAGCAATCATGATGCCAAAACCGATCGCGATCACGACTCCGATCACCGTCCACGTTGTACCGATATTAGCCAGAATACCCAATTTCCAGAGCGCAGCCAGAAGGCCGCCGATCAGGACAATAAAGCCCACGAGATACATACCTGCCCATTTCATGTGACCTCCTGGCGGGTCCTTGGAACCGCGGTGATGGATTGGAACGCCGCTGCGAACCTGGCCTGTTCTGCAGGCGCAGGCTCGGAATCGCTGCCATTAAGCGCAGAATCCAGCGGGCGTTGTCTGTGTGTTGGCGTACGAATCAGATGACGACACCCGCCGTTCGGACGCTCGTTGGTGAATGGCCATCCACTATCATCGGGCAGTTTGAGATCGGCCGCAACCTTGCGTTCGCCGGCGTGAAATCCGGCCAGTTCAACCCGCCGCGAAACGCACAGTGAACGCCGCGCCGCCGAGATTCGCCGAGCGCGTCACGTAGCAGCTTCGGGAGTAACCATTCATGGCCGTCGTGTC
>JAYTQX010000161.1:0-7441 GCA_043746455.1 Pseudomonadota bacterium | reverse complement strand
TCCTTCATGCGTTCGAGCATCAGCTTGAGGTGCAGGTCGGACAGGCCGCGCACCACGCTTTCGTTCAATTCCTTGTTGTGTTCGTAGCGGAAGCAGGGGTCTTCCTCGCTGAGCTTGTGCAGCGACTGCGCGAGTTTTTGTTCATGACCCTTGTGCGCGGGCTCGACCGCGAGGCCGAACATCGGCTGCGGAAACGCGAGCGGCTGCAGATGGATCTGATCCTCGTCGTGCGAATCGTGCAGCACGGCGTCGAAATGGATTTCCTCGATCTTGGCGACGCCGGCGATATCGCCCGGAATCGCCTGATCGATTTCCAGATAATCCTTGCCCTTGAGCTTGAACAGATGGCCGACCTTGAACGGCTTTTTGCTGTCGTCGATGAACAGCTGCGTGTCTTTCCTCACCGTGCCCTGATAGACGCGGAACACCGACAGCTTGCCGACGAAGGGATCGTTGACGATCTTGAACACGTCCGCGATGACGTGCTGTTTGGGATCGGGTTTGGGCACGATCGGCGCCGCGTTTGCGCCCGTGCCTTTGACGAATGGCGGCGGATTGCCTTCCAGCGGATTGGGCAGCAGCTTTTCCATCAGCATGAGCAGTTCCTTCACGCCCGCCCCGGTGCGCGCGGAAACGAAACACACCGGCACCAGATGGCCTTCGCGCAGACACTGCTCGAACGCATCGTGCAATTCCTGGCCGGACAGGCCCTCTTCGCCCTGTTCGAGAAAATGGTCCATCACGGTTTCGTTGATCTCGACCACTTGGTCGATGATGCGCTGGTGCGCTTCTGCGACCGACGAGAAATCCGCCACGCCCTCGGGCTTGAAGAAACAGTCGACGACCGATTTGCCGTCCTGCGCGGGCAGATTGATTGGCAGGCATTCCGGGCCGAACGTTTCGCGCAGCTGTTCGATCAGCTTGCGCGGATTGCCGCCATCGATCTTGTTGACGACGATGATGCGTGCCAGGCCGCGCGTCTTGGCGTGATGCATCATGCGCTGCGTGCCGTATTCGATGCCGGAGTGCGCGTTGACCACGATCGCGCAGGTCTCCACCGCGGCAAGTGCGGTCAGTGTGGGGCCGCGGAAATCCTGCGAGCCGGGTGTGTCGATCAAGTTGATATGACAGTCTCCGCGATCGATCGAAGCGATCACCGTGTTGAGCGATTGTTTTCGCTCCTTTTCCATCGGGTCGTAATCGGAAACCGTTGTGCCGCGCTCGACGGAGCCGGGACTGCCGATCACGCCGCCCGCATGCAGCAGGGCCTCGAACAGCGTGGTCTTGCCCGCGGCCGTGTGGCCGACGAGCGCGATGTTTCGGATGCCTTCGGTGGTGTAGGCCATAACCGCGGACTCCTGAGTTGGGCGTTGGGCCCCCAAGCGTTCTCCTTTCGGCGCGGCGGGTCAAGTAGCGCTGCGGCAGGATGGCAAGTCAGCGCAGATTTAGACGCGACCCGGTAATTTCGCCGAATCCGCTGCTCAAGGCTTGGCCGCTGCACGCATGACGTTCGCCGAGAGACCCTTCATCATCGCGAACGCCGACGCGGAATTTGCCGTGGACGTGGACGTCTGGCACTCGGATGTGCGCCGGCGAGCCCTGAAGCGCGCCACGGCGGCGCCGTACAAGCTGCCACGTCTGTTGTGGATCGGTGTGCTGGCTGCGGCGTTGCTGCTGCATCTCCTGCTCGGGCTGTGGCTGCGCGATTTGATGCGGCCGCAGATTGTGGAAGATCGCGATCGCATTCTGGTGACTCTGATTGACGCGCCGCCTCCCGAGCCGCCGTTGCCCGAGCCGATCGCTCTGCCGCGAGCCGCGGCGCCGGGCACATCTGCTGCGCGCACGCAGGCTGCCGCGCCCTCGCGTAGCCAGACGATGGCGCCGCGCGCTCAGGCGACGTTGCCGGTATCCGACACGGCTGCAACGACAACGCAATCGGTGCCGTCCACACCCCAGTTCCGCGCCTACAACCCCGATGGCGGCCTCAACGTGCCCAAGGATCTGGTAGAGCAGATCGACGCAATGCGGCCAAAGCCGAATTTCATCGCCAAGTCGATAGCGCCCTCGCCGATCATGCTGCCGCACCGGCCGCTGAAAATCCGGCCGAATCATTTCGATCAATACTGGCGCGGCGCGGGCTGGACCCTGCTCGACGATGTGAGCCAGTTCATCGACGACAATCTGGTCAAGAAAAAAATCTTCAACGACAGCTCCGGCGACCAGTACGAGTGCGTGTGGGCTCTGATCATCGTCACCTGCATGGATATACCGCGCAAGGCCTGGGAGCCGCCGCCGGAAAAATGGAAGCCGGCGTCAGTGCTGGATGAACACTAGTCGAGCAAAGAGCCCGACCGGCTATGCCGGGAGGCAGTAGGAGTTTGACATTTACAGTAAGGAATGACTGGTCAGCGGCGCTGAAGCGATTTCGAATCGAAGCCCTTCCCTTCAAGGGGGGGTTGGGTGGGGATGGTGTCAAGAGAGTGCGCAATAGTATAGACGGATAATCGCACGCGCCATCCCCCTCCCAGCCTCCCCCTTGAAGAGGGAGTGAACGCACGTCGCCTTCAGGCGGCCCATGGTTTGATCGGCGCCTTGGGGGACCAATAAATTAAGCCCCGGCTATGCCGGGGATACTTACCCGCCGTCTTTTCACCACGCGCGCAGATACTGATCCGGCGGTTTGATCTCGACACCGAGTTCCTTCGCCGCGCGGCGCGGAAAATACGGATCGCGCAACAGCTCGCGCGCGAAGAAGACTAGATCGGCGTCGCCGCGGTCGAGAATTTCCTGCGCCTGCTGCGAGGTCGTGATCAGGCCCACGGCGCCGGTCGCGATATCCGCCTCGCGCCGGATGCGCGCAGCGAACGGCACCTGATAACCGGGCGCGAGTGGAATTTTTACATGCGGCACGTTGCCGCCTGAGGAAACGTCGATCAAATCGACGCCGTCACGCTTGAGCCAGCGCGCGAGCTCGATGCATTCGTCGATGTCCCAGCCGCCCGGCGCCCAGTCGGTCGCCGACACGCGCACGCTGAGCGGCCTTGGCGCGGGCCATTCCTTGCGCACGGCCGCGACAACCGCGCGCAGCAGGCGCGCGCGGTTGTCCAGCGAGCCGCCGTACTCGTCGCTGCGCAGGTTCGACAGCGGCGAGAGAAATTCATGCAGCAGATAGCCGTGCGCGGCGTGAATTTCGATCAACTCGAAGCCGGCCTCGCGCGCGCGTCGCGTGGAAGTGGCAAAATCCATAATGACTTTTTGTATACCGGCATCGTCGAGTGCCTTTGGCATCGCGTACTGGTCGAACGCGATTGCGCTGGGCGCAAGCGGCTTCCATGCGCCGGCATCGGCGGCGAGTGGCTTGCCGCCGCGCCACGGCACATCGGTACTCGCCTTGCGTCCGGCGTGTGCGAGCTGGATACCGGCAGCGGCGCCCTGGCCGCGGATGAAACCGGCGATGCGCTGCCACGCGATGGCTTGCGCGTCGTTCCAGATCCCGGCATCACCCAGCGAGATGCGGCCTTCCGCCGACACTGCGCTGGCTTCGGTCATCACCAGTCCCGCGCCGCCGATCGCGCGGCTGCCCAGATGCACGAGGTGCCAGTCGTTCGGCTCGCCGTCGACGGCGGAGTATTCGCACATCGGCGACACCGCGATGCGATTGCGCAAGGTGAGGTTGCCGAGCTGGAGCGGACTCAAGAGGGACGGATTCGATTGCGACATGCGCGATTCCTGGTGACGCGAACGCAAGAGGTGAGGGCAGCGGCGCGCGCCTCAAGAGCGAATCAGAGAATCTTGCGTAACTGGCCGCCGATCGGCAGCTCGCGGATGCGATAGCCGGTGGCAGCAAAGATCGCATTGGTCAACGCAGGCGCGGCGCTCGGAATGCCCATTTCGCCGGCGCCTGAAGGTTCCTTTTCGGATGACAGGATGACCACTTCGACTTCGAGCGGCGCGCGGCCCATGCGTAAAAGTGGATAATCGCCAAAATTGGATTGTTGTACTTTGCCGTCCTTGAGCGTGACGGCAAGGTTGAGCGCGGTGGAAATGCCGTCGATCGTCGCCCCCATCGCCTGCGCCTCGACCCCTAGCGGGTTGACCACGCGGCCGACGTCGATCGCACAGACCGCGCGGTGAACAAGCACATTGCCATCGATCGCGGAAACCTCGAACGCGTGCGCGGCATAGCCGCCGAAGGTAAAGTGGCCGGCAATGCCGAGGCCGCGATCCCCCTCGCGCTTGTGTTCCCAGCCGATCTTGAAGGCGGCGGCCTTGAGCACCGCGGCCATGCGCCCGGTATCGAAAATCGGACCGCCGTAGTCCTTGTACGGCAATTCGCGCGCGGCGCCGAGCAATTTGAGGCGCAGCTGCAGCGGGTCCTGCCTGGTCTCGTGCGCGATCTCGTCGACGAAACTTTCCACCGCGAACGCGCCGAAGGTATGCACCGGTCCACGCCACCAGCCACGCGGCATGCCCGAGTCGATCGTGTAGAACGACTTTTGCAGATTGGCGATCAGGTTCGCCGGAAAATCGTCCGGCACCAGGCAGCCGGTCCAGATCGGCTCGTTCTTCATGGCGGTGTCGCGATAGTTGCGCGGCGTCGCGGCGCAGCGCTGCGACCAGCCGGTAATTTCGTTCTGGCGATCGAGCGTTGCGAGCATGTCGTGCACGCCGAACGGGCGATAGAAATCGTGCTGGATATCGTCCTCGCGCGTCCATATGAGCTTGACCGGCTTGGCGGCTGCCTTGCCGATCGTCGCGGCTTCGGCGACGAAGTCATTTTTCAGGCGCCGGCCGAAACCGCCGCCCGCGCGCACCAGGCGGATTTCGATCTTGTCGCGTGCGACGCCGGTAATCCGGTTGATGATCTGTGAGGCGCTGGACGGGCTCTGCAGCGATGCGATCAGTACGACTTTATCCTTCTCGACGGATATCAGCGCGTTCGGCGGCTCCATCGTCGCATGCGCGAGGAAAGGCATCGTGTAGCGCGCTGCCACCGTTTTCTTCGCCTGTTTGCGCGCTTTGGGGAAATCGCCGTCGCCGCGCACGCCCACGCCGGCATCGTCGGATTTAAACAGCTCGGCTGCGCGCGCGGCCAGCGCAGTACTCGACTCGTTGGCCCACGGGCCGGGCTGCCATTCGATCTTCAGATTTTCGCGGCCCTTGAGCGCTGCCCAGGTGCTGGTGGCGAGTACCACGACGCCGTTCGCGAGCACGCCGTCGAACGCTTCTTCCGGTTTCGGGCCGGCCAGCCTGATCACATCCTTGACGCCGGGCACCTTGCGCGCATCGGCATCGTCGAGCTTGTCGATGCTGCCGTCGAGATACGGACAGCGCGCGATCACCGCGAACAGCGCGTCGGCGAAGTAGGCGTCGATGCCGAACGTCGCCTGGCCGGTGACGATCTCGCGCGCGTCGACCGTGCGCGTCGGCTTGCCGACGATCTTGAAGTCTTCCGGTTTCTTCAGCGCGACGGGTTCTTTGGGTGGATCGAGCGCAGCGGCTGTTGCGACCAGTGCGCCATAGCTCAGCCGGGTGCCGTCTGGCGCGATCACATTGCCGGTTTCCGTGCGCAACTGCCCGGCCGGGATATTCCACTGCGCCGATGCTGCCACCAACAGCAGCCAGCGCGCTGTCGCGCCGGCCTGGCGCAGATCCTTCCACGCGCTGGGAATGTTGTCGCTGCCGCCCGCGCCCTGACCGCCGTATTTGTTCGACGGTCCCCGGTCGGTGTCGACGTAGCCATACGGCAGTTGCTCGACGCGCACATGGTTCCAGTCGACGTCGAGTTCCTCGGCGATCAGCATCGGCAGCGAGGTCTTCACGCCCTGGCCGATTTCGCAGCCGCGCGCGCCGATGATCACATCGCCGTTTTTCTCGATGCGGATGAAGGCGCCGAGCGGCTGCGCATCGTCGCGCGCGCCCAGATACGGCAGTGTCGACGCCTGTGCGCGCGCGCTGCGCCAGCCGACAAGCAGGGCGCCGGAAGCCGCGGCGCCGACGAACAGGAACTTGCGCCGCGCAAGGTCGGGGTTGTTTCGATCGATGGGCGCGCGCTTCATTTCTTGCCGTTCTCGCGTGCGCTGTTATCGCGTGAGATTTCGGCCGCGCGCTTGATCGCCCTGCGGATGCGCGGATACGTGCCGCAGCGGCACAGATTGGAAATCTTGCCGATGTCGTCGTCGTTCGGATTCGGAATGCGCTTGAGCAAATCCGCCGCGGCCATGATCTGTCCGGCCTGGCAGTAACCGCACTGGGCGACGTCCTCTTCGATCCATGCCTGTTGCAGCGGATGCAGCTCGGCGCCGGCGAGGCCTTCAATCGTCGTCACCTCGTGATTCGCGGCCGCCTTGGCCGGAGTCAGGCAGGCGCGCTGCGCCTTGCCGTCGATCAATACCGTGCATGCGCCGCAGGCGCCGATGCCGCAGCCGAACTTGGTGCCGGTCAGGCGCAGCACATCGCGCAGGAACCACAACAGCGGCATGTCGCCGTCGCCATCGAAAAAGTACGCCTTGCCGTTGATGCGCAGCGGCAGCGATTTATCGGTGCTGACGGGTGCGATCGGCTTGGCCTGCGGCTTGGCCGCGCGGGCGGGAACGTCTTGCATGTGCGATCTCGTGTGGAATGGCACATTCTCGCATTGTGGTCCTCGCGGCGAAAGCCGCAGCGGTCGCGCGCCGGCCGGCGTCTATTGCTCGCGTTTGCGCCGCACGTAAATCTGCTTGCGCACGCGTGCGATCACTTCGCCGCCGGCGGCCTTCACCTCGGTCTCGAACCAACGCAGATACTTGTCGCCGTTCGCCGTCGCCGCGCGGATTTCGTCGAGCGCAGCGTCGTCAAGATGAAACTCGGCGTAAGCGTCCTCGCGGCCCGGCGCGAGGAATTCGATTTCGGCTGCCTTGTCCCAGACGATGTAGTCGCGCCCCAGCACCTGCAAGGTCATGATCATGTAGACCGGATCGGTCATCGCGAACAGGCTGCCGCCGAACTGGGTGCCGACGAAGTTGCGGCTGTACCAGTGCAGCTTCAGGTGCACGCGTGCGCAGCGCCAGTCGTCGGTCCACTCGTCGACGCGGATGCCGGCGAACAGGAACGGCGGCCAGAAGTTCAAAATGCGGCGAAGCGTCCCTGCCTTGATGCGGTACAGATCATGCGCCGATCAGAACAGCAGCGACGCCATCTTGCGCCGGTAGCTGCCGACCAGATCGTCGTCGCCGAGCACGTTGAACGCGGCGATCAGGCGCTTCTTCGCCTGACCTTCATTCCATGCGCGCGCGATGCGCAGCAGGTTGAGAAATTCATCCAGACCCGCAGCGGGGTCGTCGCCGAGCACGAGATGTACGCCGAGCAGATCGCGCGCGTCGTGATCGGCCGGATCCTGCGCAAGACGTGCGCGCAGCGCGCCGATATCGGGCGCCCCTTTTAGCGCACTCGCGAAATCGAG
>JAYTQX010000160.1:0-6900 GCA_043746455.1 Pseudomonadota bacterium | reverse complement strand
CGGCAAACTCGTGCGCATCGATCGCAGCCTGAATCCGAAGACGCGTCTGGTCGATGCCGACGTCGCCGTCGACGATGAATTGCTGCAGGGCGATGCCTTCCGCGCCGGCATCGAAGTCGGCCAGCTGAAGGGCTGGTTGGTAGCGCGCGACGCGGTGCTCGACGACGACGAAGGCGCGTACTTGTACCAGATCGACGGCAAGAAGGCAGTGCGGGTCAAGGTCAAGCGCGTCGGCAGCGACGAGGAAACGGCGGTGGTTGAAGGTCCGCTCGACGCGAAACGCGAAGTCGTCGTTGTCGGCAACTATCAGCTCGAAGACGGCATGGCCGTGCGCAAGGCGGACGCGGACAAGAGCGAAGGCGCCAAGGATGAAAAAGCCCCTGCCAAATCCGGTCCCGCCAAGCCATGAATTTCATCGGCCTGATCGAACATCACTCGCGCTCGCTGCTCTGCGTGGCGTTCGCGCTCGCGCTCGCCGGCCTGGTCGCGGCGCTGTCGCTGCCGGTCGGCCTGTTTCCGCAGGTATCGTTTCCGCGCGTGGTCGTGGATCTGTCCTCGGGCGATCGTCCGGCCGATCAGACCGTGCTGGGCGTGACGCGCCCGGTCGAGGAAGCAATTCGCTCCGTCCCCGGCGTGCGCGAAGTGCGCTCGGCGTCGGCACGCGGCTCCGCGCAGATCTCGGTCGATTTCGGCTGGGGCCGCGACATGATCGCTACCACCCTGCTCGTCGATGCGGCGATCGCTCAGGTGCTGCCGAGACTGCCACCGGGGACGGCATACAACGTGCGGCGCATGGATCCGACCGTGTTTCCGATCATTTCCTACGCACTGACGTCGGACAAACTCACGCCGAACGCGTTGCGCGATCTGGCCCAGTTCCAGATCGTGCCGCTGCTTGCGTCCGTGCCGGGCTTGGCGCGCGTCGATGTGCAGGGCGGTGCGATCGACGAAGTACAGGTGCTCGCCGACCCGCATCGCCTGGCCGCATACAATCTCGGCCTCAACGATCTCGTCACGGCGATCACCGCAGGCAATGCTCTGCAGGCGGTCGGACGCGTGCAGGATCACGACAAACTCTACCTGGTCGTGTCCAACAGCAATCTGCGCGCGCTCGATGAGCTCAAGCAGATCGCGATACGCAGCGACCCGGCCGGCGTCGTGCGCCTGGGCGATGTAGCCGACGTGCAGGCTGGCGCGGTGCCGCAGTGGATCCGCGTGGTCGAGGACGGCAAGCCCGCCGTGCTGTTCAATGTCTACGAGCAGCCGGACGGCAATGCGGTGCAGATCGCGCAGGCCGTGCGCGAACGTCTGGGCACGTTCAAGCTGCCGAAGAATGTCACGATGGCGAACTGGTACGACCAGAGCATACTCGTTGTCGAATCGGCGGCAAGCGTGCGCGATGCGGTGCTGATCGGGCTTGTTCTCGCCGCCATCGTTCTGTTCGTGTTCCTGCGCAATGCGCGCGTGACCCTGATCGCGGTGCTGATCGTGCCGGCGACGCTGGCGATCACCGTGCTGCTGCTCGATGTGCTCGGCTTCAGCTTCAACATCATGACCCTCGGCGGCATCGCCGCGGCGGTCGGTCTGGTGATCGACGACATGATCGTGATCATCGAACACATCGCGCGCCGCGCCGGTGCGGCCGGCGTCGAAGATGGCCGGGCGGCGATCCTGCCCGCCACTCGCGAATTCCTGCGCCCGCTGACCGGATCAAGCCTGGCCACTCTGATCGTGTTCCTGCCGCTGAGTTTCATGAGCGGCGTCACCGGCGCCTTCTCCAAGGCGTTGGCGGTGACGATGGCCTCAGCCTTGGTGATTTCCTATCTGTTCGCGGCCCTGATCGTGCCGATCCTCGCGCGCCGCTTCATCGATTTCAATCGCTGGCACGACCCTGCCGCGGGCCGCGAGGACTGGCTCGCGCGCCATCACGCGCGCCTGCTTGAGCGCGTGTTCCGCAAGCCGATCATCCTTGTCGCGGCCGTCGTACCCTTGTTGCTGGTCGGCTGGCTGGCGTACACCAAGGTCCCGAGTGGCTTCATGCCGAAGGTCGACGAAGGCGGCTTCGTCATGGACTTTTATACCCTGCCCGGCACATCGCTCGACGAGACCGAACGCGAGCTGCATCAGATCGAGGCGATCCTGCGCGAGCAACCCGAAGTGCAGACGTTTTCGCGGCGTACCGGCACCGGCCTCGGCGGCGATCTCGGCGAAGCGCACCACGGAGATTTCTTCGTGCGTCTGAAACCCGACCATGCACGCGGTACCGAGGACGTCATGGCGGCGGTGCTGGCCGATATCGAAAGCTCGGTGCCCGGTGTACAGATCGAACTGGCGCAATTATCCGAGGACCTGATCGGCGATCTGACGGCGGTACCGCAGCCGATCGAAATCAAGCTCTACGCGACCGATCCCGCCGCGCTGATTCCGCAGGCGCGCAAGATTGCGGCGGCAATCGGCAAGATCGACGGCGTGGTCGAAATCAAGGACGGCGTGACTCTGGCGGGCGACGGTATCAACCTGAAGATCGACCCGGTCAAGGCCGCGTTCGAGTCGGCCACGCCCGACGACATCAGCAAAGCGGTCGATGTCGCGTTGAACGGAGCGATAGCGACACAGCTACCGCAGTCGAACAAGCTGGTCGACGTGCGCGTGCGCATTCCGAATGCACTGAAACTCACCACACAAGGCCTTGCCGATCTGTCGATCCGCGCGACCGATGGCCATCTGTTTCCGTTGCGCCGCGTCGCCACGTTGACGCCGGTGTCGGGCGAGCCGGAGATTTCGCGCGACAATCTCGAACCCATGGTGGCGGTCACCGCACGCATCGAAAACCGCGGCATCGGCGCGGCCGTCGCCGACGTGCAGAAGCTGCTTGCCCAGCCCGGCATGCTTACGCCCGGCGTACGCTACGAACTGGGCGGATTGTACAAACAGCAGCAGATCGCATTTGCCGGCCTGGCCCTCGTCTTTCTCGCCGCACTGATCGCCGAACTCGTGCTGCTGCTCGTACTGTACGAGGATTTCTGGCTGCCGCTGATTATCGTTGGCACCTCGTTGCTGTCCACGACCGCAGTGTTCACCGCATTGTGGATCACCGGCGTCGAGCTCAATATCACGGCGCTCATGGGCATGACGATGGTGATCGGCATGGCCACCGAAATGGCGATCTTCTACGTCAGCGAATACACCGAGCTCGCGCATACGATGCCGCTGCGCCAGGCGCTGATCGAAGCGAGCCGCAACCGCCTGCGCCCGATCACGATGACCGCGCTCGCGGCGATCCTCACGTTGATGCCGCTGGCACTTGCGATCGGCCAGGGCTCGGGTATGCAGCAGCCGCTCGCGATCGCGATCATCGCCGGCCTGCTGATCCAATACCCGCTCGTGCTGCTGGCGATGCCGGTGTTGATCGGGCTGATCCAGGAGCGCAAAGCGCAGGCCGATACGCCCGCCCTTCCAGCTTTCGGTTGATGCATGATCGCAAGGCGCGCGACCGCGCCTCTCCGGGCGCGACCTGGCGCGCAATCGATGCGGCAGGCCGGGTGTTGTAAGCTTGCGCTCCGCTGCCTGCGCGCGCATCGTCCGCACACCCTTCGACCACATGCCCAGCCTGACCCATCTGCAACGGCTCGAAGCCGAGAGTATCGATATCCTGCGCGAAGCCGTCGCCGAGTCCGAACGGCCGGTGATGCTGTACTCGATCGGCAAGGACAGCTCGGTGATGCTGCATCTGGCGCGCAAGGCGTTCCATCCCGCGCGTCCGCCGTTTCCGCTGCTGCACGTGGACACGACCTGGAAGTTCGCCGCGATGTACGCGTTCCGCGAGCGCATGGCGCGCGAGTCGGGCATGGAGTTGCTGATTCATATCAACCCGGAAGCGCAGCGGCTCGGCATCAATCCGTTCACCCACGGCTCGGCCGTGCATACGGATATGTGGAAGACCGAGGGCCTGAAGCAGGCGCTCGATCAATATGGATTCGATCTGGCCTTCGGCGGCGCGCGCCGCGACGAGGAAAAATCGCGCGCGAAGGAACGCGTGTTTTCGTTCCGTTCGGGGCAGCATCGCTGGGACCCGAAGAACCAGCGTCCGGAACTCTGGCGTTTGTACAACACGCGCAAGAACCGCGGCGAAAGCATCCGCGTGTTTCCGCTATCGAACTGGACCGAGCTGGATATCTGGCAATACATCTATCTGGAAAACATTCCGATCGTGCCGCTGTATCTCGCGGCACCGCGACCGGTGGTCGAACGCGACGGCATGCTGGTGATGGTCGACGATGCGCGCTTTCCGCTCAACGCGGGCGAGACGCCGCAACAACGCAGCGTGCGCTTCCGCACCCTCGGCTGCTATCCGCTGACCGGCGCGATCGAATCGAGCGCAGATACGTTGCCCGCGATCATCCAGGAAATGCTGCTCGCAACCACGACCGAGCGCCAGGGGCGACTGATCGATCACGACGCCAGCGCGTCGATGGAAAAGAAGAAGGCGGAGGGCTATTTCTGATGCGCAACGATCACATCGCATCGAAGCGGGCCCTGATCGAGGCCGATATCGAGCAATACCTCGTCACGCATCAGAACAAGAGCCTGCTGCGCTTCATCACCTGCGGCAGCGTCGACGACGGCAAGAGCACCCTGATCGGCCGCCTGCTCTACGAGGCCAAGACCCTGCTCGACGACCAGCTGTCCGCACTCGAGGCCGACTCGAAGAAAGTCGGCACGCAGGGCGACGAACTGGATTTCGCCCTGCTCGTCGATGGCCTCTCGGCCGAGCGCGAACAGGGCATCACCATCGACGTCGCCTACCGCTTCTTCACCACGGAAAAGCGCAAGTTCATTGTCGCCGACACGCCCGGCCACGAGCAGTACACGCGCAACATGATCACCGGTGCCTCGACCGCGGATCTCGCGGTAATCCTGATCGATGCGCGCAAGGGCGTGCTCACGCAGACGCGGCGCCACAGCTATCTCGTGTCACTGATCGGCATCAAGCATGTGGTGTTGGCGATCAACAAGCTCGATATGGTCGGCTATTCGCGCGAGGTCTACGAGCGCATCGATCGCGAGTACCGTGAGTTCGCCGCCAAGCTCGGCGGCATCGAGCAGATTGTCAGCATCCCGCTGTCCGCGCTGCGCGGCGACAACATGACCGAAGCGAGCGCGAACACGCCGTGGTATGCCGGCCCGAGCCTGATGCAGCATCTGGAAAATGTGGAAATTGCCGCATCGCGCGCGGACGCGCCGTTGCGCATGCCGGTGCAGTGGGTGAATCGGATCAATTCTGAAGCTCTGAACGAGTCCGTCCGGGACTCGTCAGAGCGCGTCGAGTCCGGTACACGCCCGGATTCGACTACGACGAATCAAACGCTGGCGCACTCGATTCTCGGGCAAGGCATCCTGCCTCGCACTTTCCGCGGCTTCGCCGGGCGCATCCTCGGCGGCAGCGTCAAGCCCGGCGATGCGATCCGCGTATTGCCGTCGGGCAAACAGTCCACCGTCGCGCGCATCGTCACCTTCGACGGCGATCGCACAGCGGCGACGCGCGGCGAATCGGTCACTCTCACGCTCGCTGACGAAATCGATATCAGCCGCGGCGATGTGATCTGCGCCGCCAACGATCCGGCCGGTTTCGCCGACCAGTTCGAGGCGAGCATCGCATGGATGGCCGAGGAGCCGATGCTGCCGGGCCGCGCCTATCTGGTGAAGCTCGGCGCCAGTACGGTCGGCGCGGCGATCGCCAAACCCAAGTACATCGTCGAGGTCAACACGCTCGAGCATCTCGTCGCCAAGACTTTGCAGCTCAACGAAGTCGGCGTGTGCACGCTCACGCTCGATCGCGCGGTCGCGTTCGATCCGTATGCCGAAAACCGCGACATGGGCAGCTTCATCGTGATCGACCGGCTGACCAATCACACCCTCGGCGCAGGCGTGCTGCATTTCGCGCTGCGCCGTTCGCAGAACATTCATTGGCAGGCGGTCGAGGTCGACAAGACCGCTCGTTCGCGCCTGAATGGCCACCGGCCCTGCGTGTTGTGGCTCACCGGCCTGTCCGGCAGCGGCAAGTCGACGATTGCCAACCTTATCGAACGCAAACTGCACGCGCTCGGCGTGCGCACCTATCTGCTCGACGGCGACAATGTGCGTCACGGCTTGAACAAGGACCTGGGCTTCACCGCTACCGACCGCATCGAAAATATCCGGCGCATCGGCGAGGTGTCCAAACTGATGGTCGACGCCGGACTCGTGGTGATCACCGCATTCATTTCCCCGTTTCGCTCCGAGCGGCAACTCGCACGGCAGATGCTGCAGGCGGACGAGTTCATCGAAATCTTCGTCGATACGCCGCTCAGTGTCGTCGAGCGGCGCGATCCGAAGGGTTTGTACAAGAAAGCGCGGCGCGGCGAATTGAAAAACTTCACCGGCATCGACTCGCCGTACGAAACCCCCGAAGCACCCGAACTGCATATCGAAACGCAGAAGCACAGCGCCGAGGATGCCGCCAACCTGATCTTCGCGCATCTGCGCACGCAGGGGTTGATCGGCAGCGCGGCCTGATTTCGCCGGCGTGAGGCATGACCTAGGGCATAGGCGGCGAATCGAACGAATACGCTAGCATGCGCAACCCCTGCGGTTACGAGCCTCTGCCATGCGCATTACGATTGCTTTCCCATCCCTGCTTGCGTTCTGTGTCGTCGTCGGCGCCGGAATATCCGGCTGCGATCGCGTCCCGCACGATGCGGCCGCCACGGCCACCGCCGCCAAGCCGGCCGCGGACGCGGCTGCGCCACAGGCGAGCGCAAAACCGGATGTCGTCGGCGCGAATATCGATGCATCGATCAATCCCGGCGACGATTTCTTTACCTACGCGAATGGCGCGTGGTTGAAAAGCAATCCGATTCC
>JAYTQX010000159.1:0-2153 GCA_043746455.1 Pseudomonadota bacterium | reverse complement strand
ACGATCAACTGTTCCACGCCAGCATCGATCCAGCGCGGCGCCGCCGCGATATCGCTCTCGTTCAAACCCAGAGCGACCGCGATTTCCGCACGGGTAAATTCGTAGTCGCGATACGCCGGCGGCTTGGCAGTCAGTGTCCACACATCGCCTTGCGCAGTGACCGGAATGACGCCGGCCTTCATCTGCAATCTCAGCGCATCGCTCGCTCGCCCGAGTGCACGCAGCACATGGGCGGTGCCGAGCGTGGGGTGTCCCGCGAACGGCATTTCGAAGCCCGGCGTGAAGATGCGCACCTGCGCATCGGCTACAGCGTGACCCGAGACGCTCTCATGAGAAGTGCGGCCATGGACGGCCGCTTCGTGATCTCCGCGATCACGGACGATCGCACAAATGAATGTCGTTTCAGAAAGATTGAACTGCAGCGCGATCCGTTGCATTTCCGCATCGCTCAGGCCGTCGGCGTTCTCGATCACGGCCAGCGGGTTGCCGGCTAGCCGGGACTCGGCGAACACATTCACGACACGAAAACGATAGACGCGGCTCATGCGAAAACTCCCGCGAAACTAGGCATGTGGTATACAAGTATATTTACATCATGGAACGTGCCGCCGCTTGACACCGCGACAGGGACTCCGCAAGCGGATCAATGCCGCGCTTGAAATTGCGGATAGTCGCGTTCGATGATCCGGTACAGGGCTTCGGTAAAGCGGTCTGCGTCGGCGTGGGAAAGATGCGACCATTCGGGCAGGTCAAGTCCCTGCAGTTCCGGATAGTTCTCGAAGTGAATTCCCGGTGCGCCGGTTCGCGCGAGCAGCACATCCCAGGTCTTCGCGCGCGGAAACACCTTGTTATCGAACTCGAGATAGCGTCCGCTCGTCGGCGGCCGTACGAACAGTACCTGTACACCACGCGCACGCAGTTTCGCGACCGCGTCGACCGCGCGCTGGATCTGCGTGTCGATGACCTTCTGCAGCTTTTCGGGCGTGTCGAGGTTGGGCGGCGGCGGCGCATCGAAGCGCTGGGCCCAGATGCCGCGCGCGATCTCGCGATACGCCGGGTCGGTTTCGAGCTTGCTCCAGATATGCGTATTGCGGTCGGCATCCTGCTCCATCAGCTTGCGCACCGGATCAATTTTCGGTACGCCGGGTCGCGGTGGCCAAGCCTGCCGCTTGACCACCGCGGCGAGCGCGAAATCGAAGTCGTAGAACGCGAAGTAAGGTTCGACCAGCGCGCGCGACAGCCAGTTGCCGACGCGCTGCGCGGGTGTCTCCTTGTGATAGAACGGCACGACCTCGCCGCGATAGCCGAAACCGGAAAAAAAGATGTCCGACGCGACACCGACTAGTACGCGCCCGGTGAAATTCGGATCGGCGGCGAGGTCCTCGAGCGAGATCACGGCGGATGTGCCTTCGATCGCGAGCTGGATCGGGCGCTCGCCTGCTGCCTTCTCCCAAATCGGAAGTTCGACGTCGAACAGCACGCGCGACGAGCCGACGAGCACGGTCTTGCCGCCCTCGCCCGCATCGATGCGGCGGCGCTGCTGCGCCCACTCGGCGTTGCTGTTGTGGTAGCCCGGCGTCGCGCCGAATGCGCGCCAGTAGAGCTCCCAGCCCGCGATCAGAAGCGCGAACAATACGAGTGCCGCGAGGAAGATCGGCCGCCATGGACGCACCGGCACGTCGCGCTCGGGCACCGGCTGCGCGACGCCCGGTCGGTCCGCCGCCGTCAGCCGATCGGCACCGGAGCTGCTGATCTGCGGCAGCGCGGATCCCGAACTGTCAGAACTGGAAGTAGATGAATGCACTGCCTTCTCCCTGAGCTATGACGATCGCGAACGCCATCAGCGCCCACACTGCGCACAACGCCGCCGGATGCGTGCGCGCCACCACGGATTCGAGCGTGCGTCCGCGCATGAACCAGTGCGTGGATACGATCGCGCTGACGATCGCTGCCGCCGAGATCAGCGCGAAACTCGAAAGGATCGGGCGCGCGTCCGCATGCTGGCCGAACATGCCGCCGAGGACGAGCCACGCCTTGCCGAACGTCTTCGCGCGGAAGAATACCCACGTCAGGTTGACCAGCGTGTAGGTCAGCAGGCCTAGACAGACGAACGCGAGCGGGCCGGGGCGATAGCCGCCGAAACGGCCGCGCAG
>JAYTQX010000158.1:0-2337 GCA_043746455.1 Pseudomonadota bacterium | reverse complement strand
TTGAACTTCGCCGCATCGGCATGCGCGGCGGTGTTCGCATGGCAGGCGAGACAGGCGTTGTCGCGCACCGTGCGAAACGCGGTCTGGTGACACTTGCTGCAGTCGTCGGCGAAGAAGTGGTGCGCGGCATCGAGCGTGCCTGGATTCCATGCGAGCGTGCTCGGCAGCGGTGTGTGGCGCAGCAGTTCGCCGAAACCGGGCTTGAAGTGACCGAGCATCGGCAGGGTCAGACCGAGAATAAGTATACTTATGAACAAGGCCCAGGAAGGCCAACGCTTGCGCAGACTGGTCTGCGCAAGCCGCGTCGGCTTGGCACGCTTGTCCTTCTCGGCCTTCTGCTCGCCCTTGTCCAGCGTCGCCACTTCCACGGCGCCGTCGTAACCGGCCGGCGGCGGCAGCAGCACCAGGCGCGTATTGCCGATCTCGATCGCCGCGTCCACCGATGCGGTCGTCGTGTAGATGATCTCGCCGTTGACGCGGATGCCGGCGAGAATCAGCGATTCGATCTTGTACTGACCACTGGCGAGCAGGGTGACGCGCGCGTGATTGAGCGCGCAGCGCAGGTCGGGCAGGAAGATCGCCTGGTCGGCCGCGCGCCCGATCGTGAGCACGTCGCCATAGTGGGTGTCTTCCTCATAACTGACGGCACCCTTGCCTTTCTTGAGCACTCGGCGGATCAGCCATTTCATGGCGCGTACTTCCGCTTTTGCTCGTCACTCCTGCGCAAGCAGGAATCCAGTTGCTGCTTTTTTTCTCTGCTGGAAGCAAGGCTTCCACTCGCCTGCGGCGAGCGGGTCACTTCCGAGCAAGGCTTCCGTGCAGCTGCGCTGCGCGGGTTATTTTTGCCATTGCGCAAAAGTAACCAAAAGGCTAGGCGCCCGACGCGGTGTTTCGCTGCGCATCGTGCGCAGCGAAATCCCCTGTGCTTCTCGGCTGCGGCGGGGTTCGCTCGATGTACATCCGTGTACATTCGCTCACGCGCGCGCATCCTGCGCGCGCCCCTCACGGGCATTAACCGCCGCAGCCTGCGATGCTCGGCACCGCGAAGGCCGCCGGCTGTTCCACGAATCCGTCCATCCCTGGACAGCGCATCGGAGGAGGTTGTTTCTTCTGCGGCAGGACGCCGCCAAAAGAGGCCCCCTTGTGGCGCGGCGAACAGGCGCAGGAACAGCCCGCAGGGTGGCGCGCAGGAGGCGCGCCAGTTTGCGAATGTACATGGACGTACATCAAGCAAACCCCGGAGCCTGTTCGCGCACTCGCAGCACCAGGCGACGGCATGGATGCCGGAGGTAGAGCAACGCAGGAGCGGTTGCCGGGACTGTGCGGAGAGCGCGACACCGGGGTGCATTCTCTTTGGTGACTTTATCTTGGGCAAGCAAGAGAAAGTTACCCGCTCGCCGCGGGCGAGTGGAAGCTGGTGCCTTGAGCAGCTCGTCGTTGTCATTCAGATCACCAATAAAAGAACGACGAAACGATATGCCCGATCAGGGCCGCGAGCAGCGCAAACGACAGTGGCACGTGGATGTACAGCCATACCTCCATGATTGCCTGATACTGCATGTCGCGCGCGACCTTGGTGGCGAGCCCCTTTTTGCGCGTGATCATATCGATCAGCTTGCGCAGCGCTTCGGCCTGCTTGTCGCTTACGTCGCGCGCGAGGAAGTCGACCATGAAGAAGAGCGTCGGCATGCTGCGCGTGGACATCGCGCTGCGGTTGGACGCCGGGTTGCGTTTCTTGCGTTCTTCCATAGCCTGTTGGAGCGCGTTCAGCGCCTTGTCGGAGCCATCGCGCGCGCGCAGCTGCGACCACACGCCGCCGCCGAGGCGCGTGCGTTCGATCGAGCGCAGCACGATGGCATGCACTTTCGGATCGATGCCGTCGGCGAGCGCGAGCGCGTTCTGGTCGATGTCGACGATCTCCTCGAGCATCGCGTCGCGCGTTGCGCTATCGCGGTTGCGCGTCATCAAGGCGGGATAACGCAGATACGTATAGACGCCGAAGAAGCCGGAGAAAATCACCGCGAGCATCAGCACGAAGGCGAAGGTATGCAGGTTCCAGCCGACCTGAAAGCCCGCGTGCAACAACACGATCAGGATCAGCGACGTGCCGAGGTAGATGTGCGCGGACAGCCAGCCGCGCAGGGTACCGGCGCCGTCCAGGTAGCGCCGCTTGCGGATGCCGAAGAACATGAGCCAGACGATCAGCAGCGCACCAATCGTGCCGAGCGTGTAGCCAAGCCAGGTGCCACCGTTGGGCGGCCCGCCCGGATCGTGCCAGAGATACGCGGCGAGCGAGATTGCGCTCAGCCCAACGCTGATCCACAGATAGCGCGATCT
>JAYTQX010000157.1:0-1507 GCA_043746455.1 Pseudomonadota bacterium | reverse complement strand
CGCTCGACCCGATCCACCAGCGTCGCGGCGTAGTAGCTGAAGGCACGCGTGCCTTCCGCGAATGCTTTCTGGATCAGAAGCATGCGCCGTATATCCGGGAGCACGATCAGGGGATCGGCGGGTTTGTCCGGAAACTTTGCTCCTGTGAGCGAACGGCCCTGCAGGCGGTCGCGCGCGTAGGCAAGCGAGTTCTGGTAAGCGCGCTCGATCAGCGCGAGGCCTTGTATACCCACGGCGAGGCGCGCGGTATTCATCATCGTGAACATCGCCATCAAGCCGCGATTTGGCTGACCGATAAGCCAGCCTTCGGCCGCGTCGAAGTTCATCACGCAGGTGACCGAGGCCTTGATTCCCATCTTGTGTTCGATCGCGCCACAGCTCACGCTGTTGCGCGTGCTCATTTTCCCGCCCTTGTCCACTTTGAATTTCGGCACGATGAACAGCGAAATGCCTTTCACACCTGCTGGCGCATCAGGCAGGCGCGCGAGCACCAGGTGAATGATATTTTCGGTCAGATCGTGTTCGCCGGCGGTGATGAAAATCTTGGTGCCGCTGATCTTGTAGGTACCGAACGCTGATGCGCCGTCGGCACTCGGCTCCGCGCGCGTGCGCAGAAGGCCGAGATCGGAGCCGCAATGCGGTTCGGTCAGGCACATCGTGCCGGTCCAGCGGCCTTCGACTATGGGTTTGAGGAACGCTTCGCGCTGCCATTCCTCGCCGTGCTGCTTGAGCGCCTCGGAGGCGCCGTGCGAGAGCAGCGGAAAATTTCCCCAGGACAGATTGGCCGAGTCGAGCATTTCCTTGAGCGGTGCTCCGATCGATTCGGGCAGATGTTGGCCGCCGTACTGCTCGGGTGCGGTCAGGCCGGGCCAGCCGCCTTCGACGTATTGCGCATAGGCCTGCTTGAACCCTTTCGGTGTGGTCACGCTCGCGCTCGCCTTGTCCAGCGTGCAGCCTTCCTCGTCGCCGCTCGCATTCAACGGCGCAAGCACGGTCTCGGCGAATTTCGCCGCCTCGTCGAGCACCGCATCGACGATGTCGCGCGTCGCCGCTTCGCCGCCGGGTAGACGCGCGTACAGCGCCTCCACCTTGAGCAGATCGAACATCACAAAGCGCATGTCGGCGAGCGGGGCGGCGTACTTGCTCATGCTGGGTTCCCTTTGTATATAATAATAATTGTATATTTAGCGCATCAGCGATACTGGTTCGGTATACCGGGCACCGGCGACAGCCGGCTCTTGTGCTCGAACTTGAAGTCCTTGTCCGCCGCAGGAATGTTGATCGTGCCCTTGAGCTCGTACGGCGCGCCGCTCGACTCTTTGGCATCGGCGAGAAACGCCTTCTGCACGTCCGCGCTGGCGCTAAGCGTGGTCTCCACGATATCCGCATTCTCGCCTGGGATATCCATGTCCGGATTCAACGCGAGATCCCCCGCAGCCAGCCCGCTCACGCGCAGCGACGCCTTCAACGTCGCGTAATGCACGGTCTTGTCGGAAAAATTCTCCAG
>JAYTQX010000156.1:0-3736 GCA_043746455.1 Pseudomonadota bacterium | reverse complement strand
CGCGCCCGGCACGGTGTAGGCGATGAACATCACATCGGCGATGGTCTTGCCTTTTTCGTCGAGCACAGGCAGCGAACCGACGGTTGCGTCATAGGCCACCGTCTTGCCGCCGACTTGAGTCGTCTGGTGTACGGTCTTGTCGGCCGGAAACGGCGGCAGCTTGACATCGTCCGCCTTGGCCGCTTCCTTGGCTTCCTTCGGCGGCGCATCTTTTCCCGCTTCGTCGGCAAGCGCCGGTGCGCCGATCGACCCGAAAAGGCTGAAACACGCGCCCAACAGGACGGCTTGCAAACGCTTCGACAGCACGGACGGCACCCTTCGGAGGAGATCGAGACGCGGAAGCATATCCGGAAAAGCGGGCGCCCCAGATGTGCCGGAAGGCACCGGCTGCACGGCGGCGAGATCGCGCGGCCACTGCGCTGTCAGGGTCGCGGCAATTGCGTGGCAGGTGGTGCAGCCGCGGCAGATGGTGCGCCTGCGCTGCCGCTGATGCGCCGCCACAGGCCCGCCAGAAAACGGAATATCTTCGGCAGCAGCCAGATCGTCAGCGCCAGAAATACAATCAGCAAGGCGAGGAACACGGCCGGATGGCTGAACACCAGCCACAGGCCGCCCAGCAACATGCCGTCTTCACCGAAACTCGCGGTCCAGTTGCTGAACGGTTCGGGCAAGGTATTGATCGCCGCGCGCGTGCCGGTCTTGGCCAGATGCGTACCGGTGGTGATCGCGCCGCCGAGCAGGCCGGCGGCAAGCTGGATCGCCGGCGTCGAATCGCCCATCGCACCCCAGGCCAGCATGGCGCCGATCGGGATGCGGATGAAGGTGTGGATGCTGTCCCAGACCGAGTCGAAGCCGGGTATCTTGTCGGCGAGAAAGTCGACGATCAACATGACGCCGGACGCCGCCAGCACGAAGTTGTGTTCGAGTACAAGGAGGTCGTCCGGCAGATGCACGTAGCCGAGGCGACCGAGCATGCCGACGATGAACACGGTTGCGTACAGGCGGATTCCGCTGGCCCAGGACAAGCCCGCCGCAAGCGCCAATTGTTGCAGCTGTTCCATCGCACACCCCGACTGGACCAAGGGCGCATAGTGTAGTGCCGCGACCTGAATTGGCGAAGATCATCGCGTCGCGCTGCAGACAGGTTTACTGGCGCTGCTCAAGCCGCTCGTCGCGCTCGACGCTGCCGTTGGGCGTTTTTGGCTCGCGCGGCGCGCGCGTCTATGGCAGCATGCCTGCCGTCCGGGCTAACGTCTCCGCCACTCGGCAGGCAGGTAGGAATCGATGCGCTGGCTATTGTTGCTGATCGCAGTTGTCGGATTCGCCGTGGCGTTCACGAGCAGATCGCCCGGATTGCTCGCGCTCGGCCTGTTCGTCGGTTTGGCGGGCCTGTTCGGCTTCACCTTGGCGATGGCAGCGGCGCGCATCGCGGAAACCGCGCAACCGGCGGCCAATCTGATCGCCGATGCCGAGGTCAGCGCAATGCGCGCGCGCGCGCACCTGAAGAAAAAAGCGGCGCTAGCGCAGCCGGAAACCGCGCGCCGGCTTTCCGCGGAAGATCAGGGCAATCCAACTCGCGGGTGATTATTGCACTGCGTTTTGACGGCACGCGCGTCTGGCGCACAATGCCGACGCGGTCGCTCTGACCGTTTTCCGGGAGAGTAGGATGGAGTCGTTCATTGTCTTTATCATCGTCGGCGCGCTTGCCGGCTGGTTGGCTGGCGTGGTCGTCAAAGGCGGCGGTTTCGGTTTGATCGGCGACATTCTTGTCGGCATCGTTGGTGGATTCATCGCCGGCTGGCTGCTGCCGAGCTTGAATCTCGGTCTGACGGGAATCCTCGGAAGCATCGTCTATTCCGCGATCGGCGCGATCATTCTGCTCTTCGTGATTCGCCTGATAAAACGCGTTTGACAGAGCGCAGGCTGCGGCCTGCAGTTCACAAAGAAAAAGGCCGGAAGCAACGCTTCCGGCCTTCTGTTTCAATCGACCAGGTCGCGGACGCTACTTGGAAATATCCACGTCCTTCGTTTCGCGCAGGAACAGCGTGCCAACCACGAACGTAATCGCCGCAACGATGACCGGATACCAAAGGCCCTGATACTGGTTGCCGCTCGAAGCGACGAGCGCGAACGCCGTCGCTGGCAGGAAACCGCCGAACCAGCCGTTGCCGATGTGATAGGGCAGACTCATCGAGGTGTAGCGGATCTTCGTCGGGAACATCTCGACAAGCCATGCCGCGATCGGTCCGTACACCATCGTCACGAGCAGCACGAGATAGAACACCAGCAACCAAACCATCGGTTTGTTCATCGCGCCGTCGTCCGCTTTCGCGGGATAGCCGGCGGTCTTTAGCTCGGTGTCGATCTGCTTGTTGAACACCTCGCTCTTGGCCTTTGCATCGGGCCCGGTTGCCTCGAGCGACGTAATCGGCTCGGCGTTGCCGATCTTGACCGTCGCGACGGTGCCGGACGGGGCAGTTATCTTCGTATAACCCACGCCCGCTTTCACGATCTTGCTTACCGCAACGTCGCACGAACTGGTGAATTGCGACGTACCGACCGGGTCGAACTGCGGCGAACAATCTGCGGGATCCGCTGTCACCGACACGGGACTCGTCGCGGTAGCCGCCTCAAGTGCCGGGTTGGCGAAGTGCGTGATCGCCTTGAACACCGGGAAATAGGTCAATGCGGCGAGCAGGCAACCGGCCATGATGATCGGCTTGCGACCGATCTTGTCCGAAAGTATGCCGAATACGATGAAGAACGGCGAAGCGATGAGGAGTGCCAACGCCACCAGCACGTCGACCGTATTCGCATCGACTTTGAGCGTGGTGATGAGAAACGCACGCACATAGAATTGACCGCCGTACCAAACGACCGCTTGTCCCGCCGTGGCGCCGAACAACGCGAGCAGCACGAGCTTGCCATTGGCCCAGTTGCCGAACGAATCCGTCAGCGGCGCCTTCGAACCACGCCCTTCGGCCTTCATCTGCTGGAACATTGGCGATTCGCTCAACTGCAGACGGATGTAGACCGAGACGATAAGCAGCGCAATCGAAATCCAGAACGGCACACGCCAGCCCCAATCGCTGAACGCCTCCTTGCTCATGCTGTTGCGCGTTGCGAGCAGCACGATCAAGGAGAGGAACAAGCCCATGGTTGCCGTGGTCTGGATCCAACTCGTATATGCGCCGCGCTTGCCGGGCGGGGCATGTTCGGCCACGTATGTCGCCGCACCGCCATATTCGCCGCCAAGCGCAAGACCCTGCAACAGCCGCAAGGTGATCAACGCAATCGGCGCTGCGATTCCTATCGACTGATAGGTTGGAAGAAAGCCGACCAGCGCGGTGGAAATACCCATGATGACAATCGTGATCAGGAATGTGTATTTGCGCCCGATCAAGTCGCCAAGGCGACCAAAAACGAGCGCTCCGAACGGACGCACGGCGAACCCCGCCGCAAACGCCAACCAGACGAAGATGATCTGGGTCGTCGGATTGAACCCGGTGAAGAACTTGGTCGCAATGACTGCACCGAGCGAACCGTACAGATAAAAGTCATACCACTCGAACACCGTGCCAAGGCTCGATGCTCCGATCACGCGCACATGACCGCTGGTCAATTGCGCCGTTCCCGCTTGCGTTGCCGTTGCCATCTTTGTCTCCCCGGTGATTGAACCCATTGTGGTCTGCATCGCCTCGTTGCCGACACGCCCCGTCCGATTGCCGCGATCGGC
>JAYTQX010000155.1:0-2449 GCA_043746455.1 Pseudomonadota bacterium | reverse complement strand
CAGGGCATGGCACACTGGACTGGTCTCTGATCGTGGTTGAACAGAGACTCTCCCACAGCGGCCGTTTGTTCAAGGTCGCTGAGGGAGATCTACTGCCGTCCATCGCCATGCGCGATCAAAACGGCCGCCGATGCCATCACGAGCGGTGCTCATGCTCACAATCCCAGGGCGAGGTCGTGTTCCGCAGCCCGTGGCTGATCCAGGGCTATCTGAAGGAATCGGAGAATTCCCGGAGCCTGTGGCGAGGCGGCTACCTGCACTCGGGCGACATCGGAACCCTCGACGCAGCCGGTCGGCTGCAGATCCGCGACCGGCTCAAGGACGTGATCAAGACCGGTGGCGAGTGGGTCAGCTCGCTGGTGCTTGAGGATCTGATCTCGAAGGTGGCCGGCGTCGGTGAGGGCGCACAGACCATGCACGCAAAACCCTTCTTGGTCAGATAGCGATACAGCCCGTAGCCACACGGCCCGGCCTCGTAGACGAACGTCACGTGTGCCGCCTTGCTCTGCATCCGCGTGCACAATCGATTGAGATCACGTTCCAGAACGCCGATGTTTCCCAGATTCTGGATCTCGCCCAACTCGACCGCGTACGCCGCCACGATCGAATCCTTGTGTACGTCCAGACCGACATAGACATTGCTATCGTTTTTCATGCTGACCTCCGCACAGGAAACCGAATGATGAGCGTAGATCTTGCGCGCTCATGCGGCTCTGGCAATTCGCCAACCCGCGCTTGTGGCCTCGCGGAGGTCAGCACTGGCCGCGAAAGTCATACTGTCTAATCAGGTGCGCTGTTGCCCCATGCACACGTCGATCACATCCACCCCGACCGCGCACCGTTTTCCCCCACCCAGGCCTGAGTTCCAGGGCGGCCAGATCATTTCAGTGGCATCGTGCGTGCGTGCAACCTTTGTCGTCACGAATGCCGAAGCCTGCAGGTCCACCACCATCCGGAGGATATTTATGGCGAAGATAGAAGCAAAACTACTGGCACTGGGGCTCACGCTTCCACCTCCGCCTCAGCCTCCACCCGGTATCGTCCTTCCCTTCCGGTTCGTTAGGATTCTCGGCAACCGGGTACTGATCTCCGGCCACGGCCCGCAGAACCCGGATGGCTCCTTTGCGGAACCGCTCGGCAAGCTTGGGCGCGAGGTGTCGCTCGAACAGGGTTACCTCGCCGCCCGTCTTGTCGCACTCTCCGTCCTCGCTAGCCTCAAGCGTGCGCTTGGCGACCTTGACCGCGTAGCGGCCTGGTCGCGCGTATTCGGCATGGTCAATTCGGCGCCGGGCTTCAACCAGCAGCCGAATGTCATCAACGGATTCTCCGACCTCATCCTTGAACTTTACGGGCCTGACGTGGGTGCCCACAGTCGCAGCGCCGTGGGCCTTGCCGAACTTCCGTTCAATATTCCGGTGGAGATTGAAGGCGAAGTAGAGCTCATCCGAAATTAGTGTCTGCAAGACGGATGAGGGCCGGTTCAGTCGGCACTTTCCATCGTCAAGGCAGGCACAAATACGTCGATCCCGCGCAAGTTCGCGCTGGCTACGACCGGCAATGCGCTGGGCTTCGCGGTGCTGGTGTGCGCTGTCGAACTTGGCTATCAGCAACGGCATGATTCCGCTGTTGACCTTGGTGCTGTGGTACGAGCTGCATACCGCCTCCGAGCCGTGCCTGTCGGTGGTTGCCTAAAATGCTTCGCGCCCTTCGCGGTCATCGTGATGACGCGATTCTCTGTCTGAGCATCCGGAAAAATGCGCGGCATCTGATACACGCGCTCGTTGAGCCGACGGTTGTAATACAACCATTGCTTCGTAAATGGGCGGTACAGGCTGGGCGCCAGCGAAGGCTCGTCGAACCCGAAGCGGCGATCTTTCACCAGTTCCTGTTTGAGGTCGGCCCTCTTATATGATCCATTAAGTCGATAATGTATCGCTTATGAGCTTTGTCGTACGCGCAGTTATCCTCGATGTCAATGTGCTCTCATGCTGGTGGTCCCGGGTAGAGCCGGGCTGCAACGTCGGCCAGATGCTGTGCACGGGCAGCGATGTTCTCGGTCGTCCAGGTGGAATCATCCAGTAGTTGCACGTTGAGGCTCAGATGGGTGTTGCGGATCAGCAGTTCGCGCTGTTAGGCGGCCGGGAGCCCGGCCGGCGGCGGATCAGCGCACGGCGATCGGCGCGTCCGGCACGGACGACGGATGCCGCAGCAGCGCGCGCCTGGCCGTATCGCTCTCCTCGGCGGACAGTTCGGTCAGCGCGATGACCTTGCCGCCGACCAGCGCGGCGATCGGCAGGCCGTCGCGGTACAGCACGCGCGCGCCGGCCAGCGCCGGCACCCGCTCGCCGGCCAGCACGGTGCCGACCAAGTTCAGCGGATCGGCGCCGCTGAGGCAGATCCGCTCGCCGTCGTCGGCGCGCCGGCGCACCGCCCGCAGCGGCGCGATCGC
>JAYTQX010000154.1:0-4956 GCA_043746455.1 Pseudomonadota bacterium | reverse complement strand
CAGCTTGGGTGTGTCGAGCAGCAAGGTCGGGTCGGCCGCGACCGCACCGAGTTGCTGCTGCATGCGATAGAAATGCCGCAATGTGGACAGCAGGCGCGCGTTGCTGCGCGCGGTGTAGCCAGCGCCGTGCCGCTCGGCCAGATAATCGTGCAGCTGCGCGCGCGAGCAACGCGCAAGCGAGGCACCCGCGCGCGCGCTCCAGCGTGCGAGGCCTTCGAGATCGCGCCGATAGCCGGCCAGAGAATTTTCCGCGAGTCCACTTTCCGACCAGGCACGTTCGAGGAAGCCCTCGATCAGCGCGCGCTCATCCGCACGCACCGCGTCGCGCGTATCGGGTATCCTTCTGCCGGCTTTCTTCATCGCCCTTCCTGAACTCTCGCGCACAGCCTAAGCCAGTTTGGCGCGCATCGTCACGCCACCATGCCACCAACACCTAACTCCTCTGCTCCGCCCTCTTCGCAGCTACTCGCGCAAGGGCAAGATCAAAAAGAATCCGCCACCCCGGCCCACCTTGGTCTGCGCCTGATCGCTGCGGTCTACGATCTGCTGCCGCTGCTCGCGCTGTGGTTTGTCGCGGCCGTGATCGCGCTACTAGTCACCGGCGGCGCGCTCGATATGCGTCGCCTTGGCGACAAACTGCTGATGCAGGGATGCGTACTTGCGCTGACCGCGCTGTATTTCATCGCGTCATGGCTGCGTGGCGGCCAGACCGTCGGCATGCGCGCGTGGCAGCTGCGCGTCGTCGCCGCGGATGGCACGCCGGTCAGTCCGTCGCGCGCCCTGCTACGTTTCCTCGCCGCGCTGATCGCGCTTGCGGCGGGCGGCCTCGGATTTCTCTGGTGCCTGATCGACGGCGAACGCCGTGGCTGGCACGACATCGTTGCGGGGACATTGCTGGTGCGGATGGAGAAGAAGGGCTGAGAGCTGAAGATCAGCCCCGCTCTCTTACGCATTCCTTCTGAAATAAATGAAAGCCGCCAGCGCGAGCAACAACGAAGGCAAGGCATTCACCACGGCCAGATTGAAATTGTATACCGCGCCCAAGTTGACCACCGACTTCTGAAAGAAGTAGTAGGTGATCGCCAAAACCATCCCTATGAACAATCGCTTGCCCAAGCCGCCCGTGCGCAGCGAGCCGAACGCGAACGGCACCGCGCAGAATGCGAGCACGAGCACGTTGAGCGGATAGAAAATTCGCCCCCAGTAGGCGAGCTGGTAACTCGTCGCATCCTGGCGGTTGCGCCGCATGTAGTCGATGTTGCGCTGCAAGTCGTTCATCGACAGATATTCCGGATGGATCATCGACACCACCAGTACATTCGGATCGAGTCCGGATTTCCACTGCATCTGCGCTGTTACCGTGCTGCGCGCCGAGCGGCCCTCGAACTCGGTGCGGCGCACGTCGCGCATGGTCCACTCGCCGTTCAAATGCGTCGCGGTTTTCGCAATCGACAGCGCGAGCAATTGGCCCATCGGGGTGAACTCGAACACGCGCACGTCGAACAACTCGACGGTCGGCCCGTTCTTCGTGCTGTGCGTGCGGCTGTGCTTGGCGTTGATCACCGCTTCGCCATCACGCGCCCACAGCGTGCCGCCCTTGCCGATGGTGACATCGTGGTTCTTCGCCGAAAGCTGCAGCGCCTCGGCTTTCTGTTCTGCGCGCGTGGCGATGACTTCGCCCATCACGGCGACGAGGGCCGTAATGACGGTCAACGCAAACACCACCGAGGCGCAAATGCGCAGCTTCGACAATCCGGCGGCGCGCAATGCGGTCAGTTCGCCGCTCGCGGCCAGCATGCCCATGCCCATCAGGCCGCCGATCAGGCCACCGTAGACGAACAACTGATAACCGCGCCGCGGCACGGTGAGCAGGATGTAGGTCACCGCCTTGCTCAGCGTGTAGTCGCCGCTGCCGACGTCGTTGATCTCCTGCACGAACTGATACAGCGCATCGAATGCGACGAGGAAGCCCCAAGCCAGCAGCACCGAGCCGATCACCGACAATGCGACCAGTTTGTCGACCTTCTTGAAGTAGAAATTCGCCGGTGAAAACCGGCTGAGTGCGCGCACGGCGGTCATTCGCTGCCCGCGGACGCCGGCGTCGCGGCACGCTTGGGCTTGGGCAATTGCTGACCGCTCCACAGCAGATACGCGGCGATCAGCAAGGTCGGAATGTAGATCCACCACAAGCCTGCAAGGTTGCTCAGCTTGCCCATCTTGATCCAGTTGCGCCCGAACGACAGCGCACTGAAATAGATCGACCAGGACAACAAGGCGATCAGCAATCCGGCGTAGCGCGGCTGGCGCGGACTCGATTTCGACAGCGGCAGCGCGAGCAGGACGAGGACCAGCATCGACAACGGCGCGGCAAGCCGCCAATGCAGTTCGGCACGGTGCACCGGATCGTCGCTGCGCAGCAGATCCAGCGTCGGTGCGGCGATCTTGGCCGAGTCGCTGCTGCTGTCCGCATCCGAATCGGTCAGCTTGACGTCGTTGCGTTCGTAGCGCAGCAGGCGGTAGTTGTCCTCGCCGATCGTGCCTTCGACGCGGAAGCCGTTGTTGAGGGCGAGATAGCGCTCCGAACCGTTCACATCGTGATACAGCTCGCCGTCGGCCGCTGTGATCACGTTGATGCGGACGGCGTTGCTGGCGGCGGGCTTGTCGCCCGGGCCATTGTCCAGCGCCTTCTTCGCTGCAGCCGGCTTGGCGGGCGCCGTCTTGTCCGGCACATCGGCGCGTTCGCTGGCCACGAACATTTTCTTGAACTTCGTGCCGTCCTCGTTCATCGCCTCGACATACATCACGCCGTCGTTGTTCGGCAGTTCGACGAAACGGCCCGGCTCAAGGCCAGCGATGATCAGCGAGCGATTGGCTTCCAGCACCAGGCTCTGCGACAGCCGTTCCGATGCCGGCGCCCACCAGAACGAGATCAGCGCCATCACGATCATCAACGGCACAGCGAGCAGCATCAGCGGACGCAGCAAGCCGGTCACCGGCAGACCCGAGGCGGCGAAAACGGCCATCTCGCTCTCGCGATAGAGACGTCCGTAGGCGAGCTGCACGCCGATGAACACGGCCAGCGGCGCGAGCACGGTCAGCGCTTCCACGGTGTGCAGGCCGATCAGGGCAAACAGCAATTCCGCGGGAATCTTGCCGTGCGCGATCTTGTTGAGCAGGTCGGCGACGTTGCCGCCGACGGTGACCAGCAACAGGATCGCCGTCGCCGCCACGAAACTCACCAGGAGTTCGCGCGCGAGATAGCGATCGATGATGCGCAGCGTGGGTAACGGCATGATGCGGTAAACTAGAAGGCTCGTGCGCTTTGCAGGTGCGTACAGCCCGCGATTGCACACTGGATGAGGTTCAAAGGGCCTTAATTGTAGCTGAGTCGGGCTATCGCCCAGTTCGCCCGGCACGGCGGCTTCCTTTTTTCAAGACGGATTAGTGAGTCCACGGTAACGAAATGACCCTTCAATTCAGTTTGAGCCAACAACTCCCCGAAACCTGCACGGCGCCCTGCGTCGTCGTGGGGCTATTCGACGAACGCAGCTTGAGCGGTGCAGCGGATCGCATCGACGCAGCCAGCGGCGGTGCGCTCAAGCGCCTGATCGAATCCGGCGATTTGAACGGCAAGCTCGGCACGACGCAGTTGCTGTTCGCCTTGCCCAACATCGTTGCAGCACGCGTGCTCGTGGTCGGCCTGGGCGAAACGAAGAAATTCGACGCCGCGCGATTCGCGCGCGCGAATGGCGAGGCCGCACGCGCGCTCAAGGGTCTGCCGATCGACAACGCGGTGTCGTATCTGAGCGAACTCGACGTGCCGGGCAAGGACAACGCCTGGAAGTTGCGCAGCGCAGCGCTCGCCTTCGATGCGCAGGTATACAAATACAGCGCGACATTCAAGCCGCGCGACACGTCTTCAACAAAGCAGGTCAAGACACCGGAGTTCGGCGCGATCGCGTTCGCCGCGGCGGCGAACACCGAGGCTGCCGTTCTGCGCCAAGCCTCGGCAATCGCCGATGGCGTGCGCTACGCGCGCGAACTCGGCAATCTGCCGCCGAACATCTGCACACCAGCCTATCTCGCCGACGAGGCGCGGAAGCTCGCCCTGGACCACGCCGGCGTCAGCTGTGAAGTGCTCGACGAGGACGACATGCGCAAGCTCGGCATGGGCGCCCTGCTCGGCGTCGCCCAGGGCTCGGCGAACAAACCGCGCCTGATCGCGCTGCAGTGGCGGGGGGCGGGTGAGAGCGACAAACCCTACGCGCTGGTCGGCAAGGGCGTCACCTTCGACACCGGCGGCATTTCGATCAAGCCCAGCACGGGCATGGAGGAAATGAAATTCGACATGTGCGGTGCGGCCGGCGTGCTCGGCGCGTTCCTCACCGCGGTCAAGCTGCAGCTCAAGCTCAATCTGGTCTGCGTCGTGCCCGCGGTCGAAAATATGCCCGGCAGCAATGCACAGCGGCCCAGCGATGTGGTCACGACGATGTCGGGACAGACGGTCGAGGTGCTCAATACCGACGCCGAAGGGCGTCTGATCCTCTGCGATGCACTGACTTATGTGCAAAAGTATAAACCGCAGGTGATCATCGATGCCGCGACCCTGACCGGCGCCTGCGTCGTCGCACTCGGCAAACACGCGACCGGCCTGATGAGCCAGGACGATGCGCTCGCCAATGAGCTCATCGCCGCGGGCGAGGCGACGCTCGATCGCGCCTGGCGCCTGCCGTTGTGGGACGACTACCAGAGCCAGCTCGAAACCGGTTACGCCGATATCGCCAATATCGGCGGCAAATATGCCGGCGCGATCACCGCCGGCTGCTTCCTCGCGCGTTTCACCGAAGGTTTCCGCTGGGCGCATCTGGATATCGCCGGCACGGCCTGGGAGGAAGGGCGCAAGGGCTCTGCAACCGGGCGTCCGGTGCCCTTGCTGGTGCAGTATTTGCTGGATCG
>JAYTQX010000153.1:0-15174 GCA_043746455.1 Pseudomonadota bacterium | reverse complement strand
TGACTAACAGCGGCCGACTCGCGCAGAATCTGCTCGTGATCGCCAGACGCGTCGACGGCAATCAATATACCCTGGCTCGCTTCTTTGCTGGCTGGCGCGCACTCGGCAGCGCTGATCGAAGACAATAGCGCGCGCTCGCATTCGTCAACGATCGTCAACGGCGAAGTAGGTTGTCGCGTTTCTAACAAACTCAAGGTAAGCCTCGAAGGCTTGAATCTATTGGACAGCAAACAAAACGACATTACCTATTTCTATAATTCGCGCTTGCCGGGTGAGCCAAGCAACGGCATCGCAGACTTTCATCTTCATCCCGTGGAGCCCCGACAGATTCGCGTCACCGTGCGCGGAACGTTTTGAAAAATGTTTCATGCTCCTGCTTAACGCTTGCTGGCAAGTTGCCATGTTGGTCAACCTTTGAACAACAGGCCGATGCCGGTGCCAATAGGGCGGCCAGTCGTTCTCTAGCGGGTCACACCAAACGAAGCTTTCGCCTATTCAACAGTGTGGGCGCGCTTGACGGATGAATCGTGGCGTGCACAGATTGCTCGGCATTCAAGTCGAACTGGTGGAGGTCGCAGCGAGGGTCAGTTCACAAATCGAAGTTTTTCGTCACGCCAAGATACAGTCCACGTCGCGGTCCGAACTGCGGAGCGCCCACACCTACCCCAGTTCCATCCCGCAGTTCGTAGGTCCGATCGAGCGCATTGATGAGGGCCAACCGGGTTTCGATTTTTCCGAACCGTTCAAGGTCGAATGTATGCACAACGGCAAGGTTGAGCTGGAAGTACGCCGGCAAGTGCGCCGTGTTTGCGAAGCCCCGGCGCAAGCCCGTACCGAACAGGTAGTTGACTCCCACCTTGGTGCTCTCATCGAGCGCATACGTCAAACCCCCTGACGATGCCAGCTTCTGATCGTGGTCCAGATGGATATAGTGATTGGCAATGAAGTCGATGCGATCCTGGGCAAAGAAGTATTGGCTGGACACCAAATCCTTCCCGGATGCATGGCTGGTGGCGAGATTGAAATACGAATTGATGGGGCCGGCATCATAGTTCGCTGTGAACTCAACGCCGTGGATCCGGCCTCGCGCGTAGTTGAATGGTGAAAACAATGAGGTACAAACATTGGTGTTTTTCCTACGCTTGAATGAATAAAGTTTAACGCCGTCCTAACTCGTTTCATGTACTATCGAGTACAGGAACGCTTCGACCATGGCCGGCGGCTATCATTGATGACCGCAGAACAGGCGGGCGGCCAACCCGGACGCTGTTCCGAGGGAACTTAGCTCGCTCTTAGCACTCTCAGTATACGAGTGCTAAAATGCGCTCCAACGGAGACCCCAATGTCATCAGCTGCTACCGCGTCTGCTACTGCTTTGGTTGCAAACAATCTGCCGATCCCGAGTGCGATAGGCAGTCTGGATGCCTATATCAGTGCCGTGCATCGTTTCCCGGTGCTGACGGTCGAGGAAGAACAGTCTCTGGCCAGGAATTTTCGCGCGAACGATGATCTCGACGCGGCGAAAGGGCTCGTCATGGCGCACCTGCGCTTCGTCGTGCATGTTGCGCGCGGCTATTCAGGTTATGGCTTGCAGATCGGCGATCTGATTCAGGAAGGCAATATCGGCCTGATGAAGGCGGTCAAGCGTTTCGATCCGGACATGGGCGTGCGCCTGGTGTCGTTCGCGGTGCACTGGATTCGTGCCGAGATGCACGAGTTCATCCTGCGCAACTGGCGCATCGTCAAGGTGGCCACGACCAAGGCGCAGCGCAAGCTGTTCTTCAACCTGCGCAAGTCGAAAAAGCGCCTTGGCTGGATGAACTCGCAGGAAGTGCAGGCGGTGGCCAAGGATCTGGGCGTGCCGGTGGCCGACGTGCTCGAAATGGAATCGCGTTTATCCGGTCAGGATATGGCCTTCGACGCGCCGAGCGATGCGGACGACGATGCCAGACCCGCGCCGGTCGCGTATCTCGTCGACCATGCTGCTGATCCTTACCATACGTTGGAAAACGACAATCAGGAAGAATCCGACCTCGGCACGCTGAAGGCTGGCTTGGGCAAGCTCGATGAACGCTCGCGCGACATCATCCGCCGGCGCTGGCTCAGGGACGGCGACAAGACGACCCTGCAGGAACTCGCCGACGAATACGGCGTTTCCGCCGAGCGTATCCGCCAGATCGAAGTCAACGCGATGAAGAAGATGCGCACGCTGTTCGCCGCATAACTATCTACTTCCAATAGTCCAACACAACGGCCCGCATCGGGCCGTTGTCGTTTTTGCCGGATCGATTCGCGCGCGCGGTCAGGCGACCTGCAACACCAGCTTGCCGGTATTTTCGCCGCTGAACAATTTGAGCAGCGCGTCGGGGAACGTTTCGAAGCCGACGACGATATCCTCGCGCGTCTTCAGCTTGCCCTGCGCGATCCAGCCAGCCATCTCGCGCGCAGCGTCGGCGTAACGCGCCACATAGTCAAACACGACCATGCCCTGCATGCGGGCGCGGCAGACCAGCAAGGCGAGATAGTTGCTTGGACCCTTGACCGGCGCCGTCGTGTTGTACTGCGAAATCGCGCCGCAGACGACGATGCGCGCGTGCATCGCGAGCCGGGTCAGCGCCGCGTCAAGAATGTCGCCGCCGACATTGTCGAAGTATACATTGACGCCTTGTGGACAATGCCGCCTCAATGCGGCCTTCACGTCCTCGCTCTTGTAGTCGATAGCGGCGTCGAAGCCGAGCTCGTCGACCAGCCAGCGGCACTTTTCCGCGCCGCCGGCGATGCCGACCGCTCGGCAACCCTTGATCTTGGCGATCTGGCCGACGATCGAGCCGACCGCGCCGGCCGCGCCGGAAACCACCACCGTGTCGCCGCTCTGCGCCGCACCGACATCGAGCAGGCCGAAATAGGCGGTCATGCCGGGCATACCGAGCGCACCCAAATAGACCGGCAATGCCGCCAGTTTCGTATCGACCCGGGTGATGCCCTTGCCGTTCGAGAGTGCATATTCCTGCACGCCGAACGTGCCGGCGACACGCTCGCCGACTACGAACTTCGGATGCCTGGATGCGACGACCTCACCACCGGCGTAGGCACGCATCACCTCGCCGATGCCGACCGGCGGCACGTACGACTTACCTTCGTTCATCCAGCCGCGCATCGCCGGATCGAGCGAGATGTACTCGATGCGCACGAGGAATTCGCCGTCGCCCGGCTCGCGCAGCGGTTCCTCGACCAGGCTCCAGTCGCTGCGCTTGGGCAGGCCGACCGGACGTGCGGCGAGGCGGAACTGACGATTGACGCTCGTACTCATGGCGATTCCTCAGGAGGTAAGGTTGCGTATTGCGTTCGAATCGCGTTGCGCCGGGACGTAGCGACTCAACTCGATCCTGCCGATCTGCTGTCGATGCACTTCGTCGGGGCCGTCGGCGAGGCGCAGCGTGCGCGCCTGCGCATACGCGTAGGCGAGACCGAAGTCGTCGCTGACGCCTGCGCCGCCGTGCGCCTGGATCGCCCAGTCGATTACCTGGCAGGCCATGTTCGGCGCCGCGACCTTGATCATCGCGATTTCCTTGGCTGCGATCTTGTTGCCGACCGTGTCCATCATGTGCGCCGCCTTGAGCGTCAACAGGCGCGCCGAGTCGATCAGGATACGCGCTTGCGCGATGCGTTCGAGCGTGACGCCCTGTTCGGCCACCGCTTTGCCAAAGGCGATGCGTGTCTGCGCACGCTGGCACATTTTCTCCAGTGCGCGCTCGGCCAGACCGATCAGGCGCATGCAATGGTGAATGCGTCCCGGACCGAGCCGCCCCTGCGCGATCTCGAAGCCGCGGCCTTCGCCGAGCAGGATGTTCGACGCAGGCACACGCACGTTGTCGAATAGCACTTCCGCGTGGCCGTGTGGCGCGTCGTCGTAGCCGAACACGGGCAGGTGGCGCAGCACGCGCACGCCGGGCGCGTCGCGCGGAATCAGGATCATCGACTGCTGGCGATGCCGATTCGGATTGGCGGCATCGGTCTTGCCCATGAAGATGAAAATCCTGCAGCGCGGATCGACCGCTCCCGACGACCACCATTTGCGCCCGTTGATCACGTAGTCGCCGCCGTCGCGCACGATGCGGCTTTCGATATTCGTCGCATCCGAAGACGCCACGTCCGGCTCGGTCATCGCGAAACACGAACGGATGCTGCCGTCGAGCAACGGCGCCAGCCACTGTCGTTTCTGCTCCGGCGTGCCGTAGCGCACCAGCACTTCCATATTGCCGGTGTCGGGCGCGGAACAATTGAACACTTCGGGTGCCCACAGCACGCGGCCCATGATTTCGCACAGCGGCGCATATTCGAGATTGCTCAGGCCCGCGCCGAGTTCGGAATCGGGCAGGAACAGATTCCACAGGCCCTGCGCTTCCGCCTTCTGTTTCAGCTCGTCAATGATGAACGTCGGCTGCCAGCGATCGCCCTCGGCGACCTCGGCGAAAAAGCGTTGTTCCTGCGGATACACGTGCTCGTCCATGAACGCCTGCACGCGCGCCATCCAGGCCACGGTCTTGCTCGAGTAGTCGAAATCCATTGCCGTCTCCGCTCAACGTCGTGCGAGAATTTTTTCGACCTCCCGCCAGCCCAGCTCTGCCAATGGCCGCGCGGCGCGGCCCATTTCCAGCGCCTGCTGGCTCGCGGCCGTGCCGGCCTTCACCCGGCCCATGATGCCCTGCAGGATGCCGGCGAGGCGGAACAGGTTGTAGGCGATGTAGAAATCCCAGTGATCCTGATCGATGGCTGCACGCCGCGTGCGCGCGCAATACGCGGCGACGTAAGCCTGTTCGCTGGGAATACCGAGCGCACTGAGGTCGAGGCCCGCGAGTCCGCGAAACACGCCCGGCGGGATATGCCAGGTCATGCAGTGATAGGCAAAGTCGGCGAGCGGATGGCCGAGCGTGGACAGCTCCCAGTCGAGCACGGCGCGGATGCGCGGTGCATCCACGTCGAAGATCAGATTGTCGAGACGGAAGTCGCCGTGGACGATGCTCGTCTCGTCGCCGGGCGGAATATGCTGTGGCAACCAGTCGAGCAGATTTTCCATCGCCTCGATGCGCTCGGTTTCCGAGGCGCGGTATTGGCGCGTCCAGCGATCGATCTGGCGCGCGAAATAGTTGCCGGGCTTGCCGTAGTCGCCGAGTCCGGCGGCGGTGTAGTCCACGCTGTGCAACGCGGAGATCACGCGGTTCATTTCGTCGAACAGCGCACCGCGCTGCGCGGGCGTGAATGCTGGCAGGGACGGGTCCCAGAGGATGCGGCCCGGCACCCAGTCCATCACGTAGAACGCACTGCCGATCACCGCGGCGTCTTCGCACAGGCACCAGGTTTTCGCGACCGGCACCGCGTTGTCGCGCAAGGCGGTCATCACGCGATATTCGCGATCGACCGCATGTGCCGACGGCAGCAGTTTGCCGGGCGGTTTGCGCCGCAGCACATAGCGCCGTCCACCGGACGCGACGAGGCCATAGGTGGGATTGGACTGACCGCCGCGGAACTGCACGACCTCGATCGGTCCGGCGAAGCCGTCGATATGCGCGGCGAGATAGTCCTGCAGGAGCGCCACATCGAAGCGATGCTGGTCGCGCACGGGCATGGTGTCGCTGGCGGGCGTGCTCATCGAAGTCCTACGGCATCGGATTGGTCGGCGTCAGGCCGGCGACGATTTCGCGCATGCGCTGTTCGATCGCCGGCGTGACGTTCGCATGCGGCAGCACATAGAAGCGGTTCGCGTGCACAGCGTCGAGCGTGGCGCGCGCGATCTGCGCTGCGGACAGGCGACCCGCATGCACCGCCTTGCGCACGCGTTCGGCATACGGACTGGCCAGCGGGTTTGTCGCTGACAATTCGGCGGGCCGGTTGCGCGCGGCATCGGCGATGCCGGTGTTGACGAAGGCGGTACACAGCACCGACACGCCGATCGGCGCCTGCGCCAGTGCAGCTCGTGATACAGACATTCGGACAGCGCGACCACGGCGTGCTTGCTTGCGCAATACACGCTCGATCCCGGCGGCGAAATCAGACCGGCCAACGACGCGGTGTTGACCACATGGCACTGTTCTTTCTGCGCGAGCATGCGCGGCACGAAGCTGCGCACGCCATGCACGACGCCCATCAGGTTCACACCGAGCACCCATTGCCAGTCTTCCAGCGTGGTCGTCCAGACCGGTCCGGCGACGGCGACGCCGGCGTTGTTGAACAAAAGATGCACCGCGCCGAAATGCGCACAGGTCTGTTGCGCGAGCGCTTCGACCTCGGTCGTCTCGGCGACATTGCAGCGCACGAGAAGAGTCTGTACGGCAAATGGCTTGAGCAGTTCGTTGGTCGCATGCAGGCCCGCCTCGTCGACGTCGGCGAGCGCCAGGCGCATGCCGTTCTGTGCGCACAGCAGCGCGAATTCGCGGCCAAAGCCGCTGGCCGCGCCGGTGATCACGGCGACGCGATCGTGCAACTGTTCCATCCATTTCTCCAGAAGTATATTTTTATGCTTATACCGTCAGATAACCGCCGTCGACGACCAGGCTCGATCCCGTGGTGTAGCTCGCCGCCGCGGATACCAGATAGAGCACCGCACCGGCCATCTCCGCCGGCAGTGCGACGCGGCGCATCGGCACATGCTGCAGGGCGTGCTTGAGGATCGCCTCGTTTTTCACCAGGGCAGAGGCGAACTTCGTGTCAGTGAGGCCGGGCAGCAGGGCATTGACGCGCACGCCGCTGGGCGCGCATTCCTTGGCAAACGCCTCGCTCATCGCGATGACTGCGGCCTTGGTGATCGAGTAGATCCCCTGCAGATCGCCAGGCACCACGCCGTTGATCGAGGCGACATTGACGATGCTGCCACCGCCCTTCTTCGCCATCAGCTTGGCGCCGAGCGCGCACATGAAGAAATAGCCGCGGATATTCACGTCCACGGTTTTCTGGAACGCACCCAGGTCGGTGTCGACGATCGGACCGAAGTACGGATTCGCGGCTGCGTTGTTGACCAGGATATCGAGGCGCCCGTGCGCGGCTTCGATGTCGGCGAAGATGCCCTGCACCTGATCCATCTCGCCGATATGGCAGGGGTGCACTTCGGCCAGGCCGCCGTCGGCGCGGATAGCCGCGGCGACTTTCTCGCAATCGGCGGCCTTGCGGCTCGACACGATCACCTGCGCGCCGTGCGCGGCAAGCAGTCCGGCGATCGCTTCGCCGATGCCGCGGCTGGCGCCGGTGACGAGTGCGATTTTTCCGGTGAGATCGAACAACGACGAGGTCATGCGTTTCGCCTTCAGCGATAGGTGATGAGTTCAGGCTGGCCTGCGCGGTCGAGGTGCGGTGTGGCGTTGAGCGCGCTGAACGCAATACGCCCGGCGCGAAAGCGTACTCGCGTGATCGAACTGTTCGCCAGTTCCCAAGCCAGCGCAGGCACGCTGCGATCGGGTGCCTGCAGCAGCGCGCAGCAGATGGTCGCGATCGGGCCGCCGGAAGTGAAGACGAGACAATGGTCGTCTGCTTCCGCCTGCGCGGCGAGACGCTCGACCGCGCCGATGCAGCGACCACGGAATGCCGTCCACGATTCACGATAGTCGTCGTGCTCGCCGCCGATCCAGCGCTGCATCGCGAGTTGAAACAAGGCTCGAAATGAGAGCTCGACGCCATCGGCGCGATCCTTGCGCGCGAGCAAGGCGCCGCTCTCCGGCACATGACGCAGCAGCACGTCCTGGTGATCGTATTCGTTGAAATCCGCGTCGTCGATCGCGGTCGCAGCGGGGGTCAATGCCGCAAGACAGGCGCATGCCGTATCGCGATGGCGTTGCATCGTGCCGCTGACGATGCGATCGAAACGCATGCCGCAGCTGCTGAACCACTGGCCGAGCAGCTGCGCCTGCTCGATGCCGAGCGGCGAAAGCTGATCGTAGTTCGTCGCGTTGAACGACGCCTGCCCGTGGCGCACGAGGAAAATCTGGCCCATGCCTTGCGTGTTCCTTAGCTTGGCGATGAGTAAAGGTAGGAGCGAACCGCAGACAAAGCAAATTGGATGCTTACGAAGACGATGCTTTTCGGCTTTGGCCGGCCGCGTGCGCGGTCAGTTCGTGTCGTCGCCGTCGCCGCCAAGGATGATGCGTGCGCCGCGGTAGTATTTCCAGTAACCCCAGGACCAGTCGATCATCACGCGCAGGCGATTGCGGAAACCGATCAGAAAAAAGATGTGGATCACCAGCCAGAAGCACCAGGCGAACGCACCGGACAGGCGCACACGGCCTAGGTCGACGACCGCGGCCCAGCGTCCGATCGTGGCGAGTGCGCCGTCGTCGCGATAGCGAAATGGCGGCGGTGTGCGTCCGGCGATGCGCCCGGCGATGACGTGTGCGACATACGCGCCCATCTGCTTGGCTGCAGGGGCGACGCCGGGCACGGGTTTGCCGTCCAGCACGAGCGCGGCGAGATCGCCGGCGACGAAAATATTCGATGCGCCCGGCACGCTCAAGTCCGCATTCACCAGTACGCGTCCGGCGTGATCGAGTGGCGCGCCGAGCGTGGCACCGAGTTTCGATGCCGCGACACCGGCCGCCCAGAGTACGGTGCGCGCGGCAATGCGGCGGTCGCCGATCGCGATGCCATCTGCATCGACTGCGGTAACGGGGCTGGAAGTAAGCACTTCGACGCCGAGATGCTCAAGTTGCACGCGCGCTTTTGCCGACAGGATTTCGGGAAAAGTCGCCAGCACGCGCGGGCCGGCCTCGACCAGTATGACGCGTGCCTTGCTCGTATCGATGCGGCGGAATTCGGGCTTGAGCGTGTGCCGCGCGATTTCGATCAAGGTACCGGCAAGCTCGACGCCGGTCGGCCCGGCGCCGATCACGACGAAGGTGAGCCAGGCGTCGCGCGCGACCGCGTTGTCGGCATGCAACTCGGCCTGCTCGAATGCGCCGAACACGCGGCGAAGGATCACCAACGCATCGTCCAGCGTTTTCAGTCCCGGTGCGTGCGCGGCCCAGTCGTCATGACCGAAATAGGCATGCGTCGAGCCGCTCGCCAGCAGCAGCGTGTCGTAATGCAGGCGCGTGCCGTCGGCAAGTTGCACGGCGCTTGCTGCACGATCCACCTGCGTGACCTCGGCCATCAGCACGCCGACATTCGCCTGGGCGGACAGGATATGCCGCAGCGGCGCGGCGATATCGACCGCGGCCAGACCCGCCGTCGCGACCTGGTACAACAGCGGCTGGAACAAATGGTAGTTGCAGCGATCGACGAGGGTGATGCGCACCGGCGCCCGGGCCAGGCCGCGTGCGGCCCACAGACCGCCGAAGCCGCCGCCGACGATCACGATATGCGGGAATGCGGAATCGCCGGTCATTGCGCAAGTGTATATTTTTACCGTGATTCGACAAGCGTGCAGGCGTGTGTGCCAAAATTGTCGCACGCGGCGCTAGTGGCGACCACCGTCGATCCGCACAAGCTTCAGTACAAATCCAGCGGATCGACATCCAGCGACCAGCGCACGCGACGCCCCTGCGGCAGCACGCGCAGCCGTGCCACCCAATCCGGCAGGAACGTGTGCAGGCGAGCGCGCTCGTCGGCGCTGAGCAGCAGCTGGCCGCGCTGCAATCCGGCGCGGCGCGGCATCGGTGCGGGCATCGGTCCGAGCAGGGCAATGCCGTCGGGTTGCGCAGCAAGTGCGACTGCGGTCTGCAGAAAATCGTCGACCGGCGTCTGCGATTTCGCGTCCGCGCGCAACAAAGCGAGATGTGCATACGGCGGCAAGCCTGCGGCGCGACGTTCGAGTAGCAGGCGCTGCGCGGCGGCGGCATAACCGGCGTGCATCAGGGTTTGCAGCAGGGGGTGCTCGGGATGATGGGTCTGCAGCCAGACCGCGCCGGGTTTGCGTGCGCGTCCGGCGCGCCCGGCGACTTGCACGACGAGTTGGGCGAGGCGTTCCTCGGCGCGGAAATCCACGCTGTACAGGCCGCCGTCGACATCGACGATCACGACCAGGGTCAGGTTCGGCAGGTCGTGGCCCTTGGCCAGCATCTGCGTGCCGACGATCAGCGCCGCGCGCTCGGGGTCGAGCGAACCGAGCAGATCGTCGAGCGCATTCTTGCGCCGCGTGGTTTCACGGTCGATGCGCAGCAGCGGTACACCCGGAAAGATTTCAGCGAGGGATTCTTCGAGCCGCTCGGTGCCGAGGCCCTGCGGGGCCAGGTGATCATTGTTGCATTGTGGACAATGCGTCGGCACGCGTTGCTCGGCGCCGCAGTGGTGACAGCGCAGGCGCGCAGCCCCACGATGCCAGGTCAACGGTTTGTCGCAGCGCGCGCAGGCCGCATGCCAGCCGCAGCTGTGGCAGGTCAGCACCGGCGCATAGCCGCGCCGGTTGCGAAACACCAGCGCCTGTTCGCCGCGCGCAATGCAGGCGCGCAACGCGGCGATCGTTGCGGCGGCAAGACCATGGCGCAGCGGTTTGCCACGCAGATCCACGCAGTGGAAATCCGGCAGGCGCGCGGCGCCGGGGCGCGCGCTCAGGTGCAGCTTGCGATAGCGTCCAGCTTCGACGTTCGCCAGCGTTTCCAGCGACGGCGTGGCCGAGCCGAGCAGCACCGGCACCTCGAGCGCCTTGCCGCGCACCAGCGCGAGATCGCGCGCCGAGTAGCGCCAGCCTTCCTGCTGTTTGTACGAACCATCATGCTCCTCGTCGATGATGATGAGTCCCGCGCGAGTCAGCGGCGCGAACACTGCCGAGCGCGTGCCGAGCACGACGTCGGCCTGGCCGCGCGCGGCGGCTAGCCACGCGCGCGTGCGCTCGCCCTTGCTAAGGCCGGAATGCAGCACCTCGATGCGTGCGGGCAGGCGCTCGCGGAAGCGGCGCAAGGCCTGCGGGGTAAGGCCGATCTCGGGCACCAACACCAGCGCCTGTTCGCCGCGCGCGATCACCTGTTCGATCAGCGCGAGATAGACCTCGGTCTTGCCACTGCCGGTAATGCCCTCGAGCAGCACAGGCGCGAATGTGCCGAGCTGTGCGCCGACCTGAGCGATGGCGTCGGTTTGTTCGGCGCTTAGCGGCGGTCCGCCGATACGCGTGCGCGGCGGTGCGTGCAGGGCGAGTTCGGTGGTCGCGATCAAGCCACGCTTGCGCAGCCGCGCCGCGGCGGCGCGCCAGCCCGCCAAGCGGGTGTCGAGCTCGGCGAACGTGAGCGGCCCGCGTGCGAGCAGATCGAACAGCGCGGCGACGTTCGAGCCTGCGCGCAGCGTTGCGCCCTCCGCATCGATTGCGGTATTGCGGATCAGTGCTGGCGCTGCTGAAGACGGCAGCGGTTTCACCTGACGCAGGCCGACCGGCAGTGCGCTTTCCAGCACTTCGCCCAGCGGATGCTGGTAATAGCGTGCGGCCCAGGCGAGGCTTGCGCATAGTTCCGACGAAATCAGCGGCTGCGCATCGAGCAGTTTCGTCGCGCGCTTGAGCCGGCGCGCATCGACTGCCGAATCGGTGGCGCTGCCTACCACCACGCCGACGCGCTGCGAACCGCCGAAGGGTACGGCGACGCGACAGCCCGGCGCGATGGCGCCCGCCTCGATACCGTCCGGTGCCAGGTAGTCGAAAACCTGGGCCAGCGGCACCGGTACGGCTACGCGCAGGACGGCTGGCATCGGCTGTCCGCAAACGCGAAAAAAGCGGTGGTTAAATTGCAGTTTTCCTTGAGAATCATGGCTTGCACGAAAGACTTGATGAAACTGTGAGCATTAACCTACAAGTGGGCGCTGGGCATGAGCTTTTTGGCTTATCCACAATCGCTGTGGATAAGTCTGTGGACGAGCGTCCTGCGCGCGCGGTGCAAGGCGCATGGCTGCGTGCCCGCGCTTGGCTTGGTGAATCTTTAACCACTTTGAAATAAAGATTCTCAATCAATGGGTTAGGAGGCAAAATCCACTGGGGTCAAGCCCGATTTCAAGGCCAGCCGGTTGCCGAATCCGGTGCTTCCGGCGCTTGTGCACAAGCGCCGCTGGCGAACCTCCCAAGGTCAACCGCACACCTGCCACTGCGTTACCTGAAGCGTACCCGGAGCATACGTCATGACTGGCATTGCTGGCACAATCAGCGCCTCCCTCTCGAACACCGCTAGCCCTCGCGTGGAAGAAGTCAGCACGAATCAGCGCGCGCTCGATCAATTCCTGCGCGGGGTCGAACGGCGCGCGCTGCGCATGGCCGAGCTTGCCAGCGGCAATCGCGACGAGGCGCTCGATCTGGTGCAGGACGCGATGTGCGGCTTCGTGCGCAACTACGCCGGCAAACCGGAAGCCGAGTGGGCGCCGCTGTTCTACCGCGTCCTCGACAGCCGTCTGAACGACTGGCATCGCCGGCGCAACGTGCGCGGTCGCTGGCTGCCGGTGTTTAATCGCGATAGCGCGGAGGAAGAGGCCGACGTGATTGCACAGGCGCCGGATTTGAACGACCCGGGTCCGCTTCTGCGTCTGGCCGGCAACGAAGCCGCCGCCGCGCTCGATCAGGCGCTGGGAAACCTGCCGTTGCGCCAGCGCCAGGCGTTTTTGTTGCGCATGTGGGAAGGCTTCGATGTCGCCACGACGGCACAGACCATGCGCTGCAGCGAAGGCAGCGTGAAAACCCATTTGTCGCGCGCGCTTGCCGCCTTGCGCCGCGCGCTGGAGCAGCACCAATGAACGACAAGCCCAAGTCCGACTCCTTCGATCAGGCCGCGTGGATCGCGCAGGCCAGGCAACTCCTCGACGAATCCGCGCGCAATCTCGATGCGCATACCGCCTCGCGTCTGAATCGCGCGCGGCAGACAGCGCTCGCGCTGCAGTCCCGGCGCTCGCCGCGGCGCTGGCTGTTGCCGGCCGGGCTGGCCAGCGCCTGCGCAGCGCTCCTGCTTGCGGTTGCGATCTGGCAACCGCATCATCCCGCGCCGAATCCGCTCGTTGCGCCGGATACGCTCGACTCCGCCGCGACGCCCGCGGGTACGGTCGGCGCGGCCGATGCCGATGCGTCGCCGGCGGAAGATACGCTCGAGTTCTATCAGAATCTGGAGTTCTACGCATGGCTGGGTGCGCAGGGGAAGGACGGCGACGGTTGAACCGGCAATGCCAATTTGCACGCCACGGCATAAGCGCGGCCCTGCTGCTGGGTGCCATGCACGTGTCGGCTGCGCAAGTCGTGGCTACGCCACTCGCCGCCAGCGCGGCGGAAACGCCGCTGCAAACGCAATCCTGGTCGGCGCTCGGCAGCAATGAACAGCAGATCCTCGCGCCCGTGCGTGGAATCTGGGACGAACTGGCGCCCGACGTGCAGCAGCATCTGCGCAATGCCGCGCAGCGCTGGCCCAAACTGACGGCGGCGCAGCGCGATCAGGTCAGCCAGCGCATCCAGAAGTGGGCGAGCCTGACTCCTGAACAGCGCGCCAGAATGCATCAGCGCTATCTGCAATTTCAGCAACTGCCGCCCGAGCAGCAGGCGCACATCCGCAACGCGTTCAAACGCTTCGATGCGCTGCCCGAAGCCGAGCGTGCGCAATTGCGCGAGCGCTTCGAGCGCATGAGTCCGGCTGAACGCGCCGCGTTCCTGCAAGGTGCGGGCGCGCAAACACGCGTCGCCGCCGTGCACCAGCTAATGCAGACCGTGCCCTTGGAAGAGCGCCGGGGCACCCGCGCGATGCTCGAAACATTCACTCCCGCACAGCGCGCCGCCTTCATCAAAGCCTGGCGCGCGCTGCCCGAGGAGCAACGCGACGGATATCGGCGGCAGATGCTGACGATGTCGCCGGAGCAGCGCGGCACGGCCTTGGCGCATTAGGGCGCGTGCACGCCCCGGGTTGTCGCCAGCCCGTGTCTAGCGGCATTGTATACATTGCGTCAGCGTGCCGGAGCGAACCCGGGTTCTAGATCGTCGCCAGACTGACCAGAAAGGCGACGCCGACACCGAGTCCGATCATGACCGAGTAGCCGATGCCGATCGTGGCGTATTTGAGTGTGGTCATGGTCCAGCCCTGTTTGTATACTTTCTTCTGCATGAGAAACAGGTAGATCGGCAGCCACCAGCCGAGCGCGAATATGATCCAGGCAAGCAGATCCGTGAGCCAGGGCGCAGCCGTTGCGGCCCAGGTTTTCGCCACGCCGGCGAGCGTCAACAGGAACAGCGACAGAAAAATGAAGCTGTGGCTGTGCAGCGCGACGATCAGGTGCTCCATGTACAGCCGGCGCTTGAAGATATAGAAGATTTTCAGCAGCAGGGCGAACAACGGCATCAGCACGAACAATACCTGCGGCAACACACTCACCGCGCCGATCAGGAAGGGCTTGGGGTCCTTGCGGATTTTGGAGATATTGTCGCGCGCGCGCGCGGCGAGCTGATTGACTTTGTCGTTGGCGAACTGCGGCAGCCAGCCAATGCTGAGCGGGTTGGTCTTGGAATCCCAGCGCTTGCCGTTGAATTCAAAACCCTCGTCCTTGATGGCCGGATCGGGCGGGAGCGCATCGCCCCTGGCCTTGGCTGCGTCGACCCTGCCGAGATAGTCGAGGCGTTGGTCGGCTTTCTTCTGCAGTGCCACGATCGCCTTTTCGATGCCCTTGCTCGCCCCCGGCGGCATCATCGGCGCGGATTCGGTTTTCCTGAGTTCGGCGATCGCGGCGTCGCGCTGCTTGACCACCTCGTCCGCGGTCGCCGCCCTGGTGATCGCATCGTTCGCATCGCCATCGACATGGATACCGCTCATGCCGATATCGCCGAGCGCAAACTGGATCAGGAAAAACGCCGCGATGCTAAGGAAAAAATACAGGCGAAACGGCGTCACATAGCGCACGCGGCGGCCGGCGAAATATTCGGTGGTCAAAAAGCCGGGCCGCACGAACAACGGCCACAGCGTGCGGAATATCCGCGAATCGATATTGAGGATGGTATCCGCCGCGTCGGCGAGAATGCTCGACAGATGCCGCACCATGCCCTTGACCGGCTGGCCGCAGGCATAGCAATGCGGTCCGAGCAATTCGACACCGCAGTTCGCGCACTGCGCCAGCGCGAGTGCGGCAGCGGGCGCAGGCGTATCCGCTGGCGCCGGGGCAAGCGGTGCGAGTTCGAAAGGCGCGTCGTCGCTGGGGCTGTGCATGCGCATATCCTAACGTGGAACCACGGCCCGGGTGCGCGCGTTCGGCTAGACT
>JAYTQX010000152.1:0-5516 GCA_043746455.1 Pseudomonadota bacterium | reverse complement strand
GCCGAAGAAAACGGCCTGCTGCCGTCGATCGACCGCAGCGTCATCGCCAGCGCGATCAAGGAGCTGGGCGAGCGCGAGCACGCAGGCAGACGTACGACTCTGTTCGTCAAACTCAGCGCGCAGTCGCTGGATGATCCGGGCCTCGTGCAATGGATCTCGCAGCAATTGAAGAACGCGCGCCTGCGCGGCGACGCGCTGGTATTCGAAATGCCGGAAAGCAAGGTCGTCACCCATTTGAAGACCGCGCGCAGCTTCGTCAACGGCGTGAAGCAACTGCACTGCGGTTTCGCATTGGAACAATTCGGTTCCGGCCTGAATTCGTTCCAGCTACTGAAGCACGTGGACGCCGGCTATCTGAAAATCGACCGCAGCTACATGGTCGAACTGACCAAGAACAAGGAACACCAGGATTTCATTCGCCGGTTCTGCAGCCAGGCGCATCAGCTGGGCAAGCTCACGATCGCCGAGTTCGTCGAAGACGCCGCGAGCATGTCGCTCCTGTTCATGTGCGGCGTGAATTTCGTCCAGGGCCATTTCCTCAGCGAGCAGGAAAAGGTCGTGGCGGAAACCTGACGCTCAGGCGGCGGCGCGCAACGCGGCAATGCGTTCCTCGATCGGCGGATGGCTCATGAACAACCGCGAAACCCCGCCCTGACCGGAAATGCCGAACGCCTGCACCGCCTTCGGCAACTGCGCTTCGCCGTGATTGCCGGACAGCGTCTGCAAGGCCGAAATCATGTTGTTGCGCCCGCCGAGGCGTGCGCCGCCCGCATCTGCACGGAATTCGCGCCAGCGCGAAAACCACATGACGATCATCGTTGCGAGTACGCCAAGAACCGTCTGCAGCACCATCGTGATGACGAAATAGCCGATGCCATAGCCGCCTCCCTCGCGATCGCGATTACCCGAGAGCATGCCGTCGATCAGGCTGCCGAGCACGCGCGCGAGGAACATCACGAACGTGTTCACGACGCCCTGGATCAAGGCCAGCGTAACCATGTCGCCATTGGAAACATGGGTGATTTCATGGCCGAGCACGGCGGAGACTTCGTCGCGGTTCATGCTGTTGAGCAGACCGGTGCTCACCGCGACCAGCGCATGATTCTTGCTTGCGCCGGTGGCGAACGCATTCATTTCCGGCGCGTCGTAGATCGCGATCTCGGGCATGCCGATGCCGGCGTTCTGCGCGTGGTGACCAACCGTGTCGAACAGCCACTTTTCGCTGGCGTTGCGCGGTTCGGCAATCACCTGCGCACCGACCGACATCTTGGCCATCGTCTTGGACAACAGCAAGGAAATGAACGAGCCGCCCATGCCGAACAACGCGCAAAACACCAGCATGCCGGTGAGGTTGATGCCGCTGTGCGTGTATGCCCACTTGTCGAGACCGAAAATCGACGCCACGACACTGAGCACCAGCATGATGGCTAGGTTGGTGAGCAGAAACAGAACGATGCGAAGCATGGTTATCCTCTTTGTGTTTGCGATCATTCCCGATCGCCAGGATTACATGGCGCCATTCACGGCCGCACTGTGGATGCGCCATGGGCCAGAAGCTTGGGTAAACTCAAACCGTTTTCAAGATCCGCAATCCCAACCGACTACCGACGTTCACCATGCCCTATCGCGGTCGTTTCGCGCCCTCGCCCACCGGTCCGCTGCATTTCGGTTCGCTGATCGCCGCGGTCGGCAGTTTCGTGCGCGCACGGGCACGCGCGGGCGCATGGCTGGTGCGAATAGAAGACCTCGACCCGCCACGCGAGGTTCCCGGCGCAACGGAGGATATTCTCGCCACGCTCGCCGCCTTCGGCATGGTGTCGGACGAGCCGGTCGTCTATCAAAGCCAGCGCGAAGCGGCGTATCGACAGGCGTTCGCGCAATTGCGTGCGCAGGAGTTGGTCTTTCCGTGCTGGTGCAGCCGCAGTGATCTGGAAGCGCGCAACGGCCTGCATCTTGGCGCTTGCGTCTCTGCGCCGGATAGTACGCGCGCACCGGCATGGCGCGCGCGTGCCACGGATCGCCAGATTCATTTCATCGATTTCCTGCAGGGCCCACAGTCGCAGCAGCTCGCGCGCGACGTCGGCGATTTTATCGTGCGCCGCGTCGAAGGCTGGTTTGCCTACCAGCTTGCCGTGGTCGTCGACGACGCCGATGCCGGCATAGGCGAAATCGTGCGTGGCTGTGATCTGCTGGACTCTACGCCGCGGCAGATTTATCTGCAGCAGTTGTTGCACCTGCCCACGCCGCAATACCTGCATCTGCCGCTAGCGCTGGATAGCGACGGGCAGAAGCTGTCCAAAGAATTCAGCGCGCAGCCGGTTGATCGCAACGATCCGCTGCCGGCCTTGCGCGCAGCGCTCGACTTTCTTGGACTCGGCGATGCAGTGCGCGGCGTCGAACCGAACCCGCAGGCCCTGCTCGCACGCGCGGTCGCGCATTTCGATCTGAGCCAGCTGCGCAAGCAATCCGCGTTCGCGGCGGAGGCGGATTGCAAAGCCTGAACGTGTACACTCTCACTAGAGAATCCGAGCGGCAGCAAGCCGCCAACAACCAACCTGGGAGGCAGTCATGACGGCACGCATAGCATTGGTTACCGGCGGCACCGGCGGCATCGGTACGGCAATCGTCCAGCGCCTGGCGCGGATGGGCCACAAGGTCGCCACGAATTATCGTGATGAAGCCAAGGCCAAGGCCTGGGCCGACAAGCTCAAGGCGGGCGGAACGGACGTCGTCATCGTGCCCGGCGACGTGGCGAGTCCCGCCTCGGCCGAAGCGATGGTCAAGGCCGTCGAAGCGCAGCTCGGCTCGGTCGATATCCTGATCAACAACGCCGGCATCACACGCGACACCACGTTCCACAAGATGTCGGCCTTGCAGTGGCAGGAAGTGATCAACACCAATCTCAATTCCTGCTTCAACGTCACCCGCCCGATCATCGACGGCATGCGCAACCGCAAGTGGGGCCGCATCGTGCAGATCAGTTCGATCAACGGCCAGAAAGGTCAATATGGCCAGGCCAACTACGCGGCGTCGAAAGCCGGCATGCACGGTTTCACGATTTCGCTCGCGCAGGAAAACGCCAAGTTCGGCATCACCGTGAACACCGTATCGCCGGGCTATGTCGCGACCGAAATGGTGATGGCCGTGCCCGAAGATGTACGCAACAAAATCGCCGCGCAAATCCCGGTCGGCCGTCTCGGCGAGCCCGAGGAAATCGCCTACGCGATCGAGTTCTTCGTCAACGACGAAGCGCGCTGGATCACCGGCGCCAACCTGTCGATCAACGGTGGGCAATACATGGGTTGGTAATTGCCGCATTTGCGGCAATTACCAGGTGAGGTATGGTCGAGCGTCGCGACAGTGATGCAAGGGAACAGGCACCTAGAGTTCCTCCTCCCGCTTCAAGGGGGGCTGGGAGGGGGATGGTCCGTGCGACGACCTTGTCCGCTCGCAATCGCGTACTCTCTTTACATCATCCCCACCCAACCCCACCCTTGAAGGGTCGGGCTACGGTTTTAAAATCGCAGCAACGCTGCGAGCAACCGTTGCTTCGGTAAAGCTCCCCCAAATAGCGATCAAATCAAAGTGATAATGCAGAACAGCGGCGGTCTCGGATGGCCGCTGTCGACTGTGAGTTCAAATGATCGATGCAACACACTGGTAACTGCGTGAGCAGAGGGAGTGTTGCAGATGAGACAAAGGTCGCGAATTTACTACACTGAAAGCCAGAAGGCGGTGATGTGGGAGCGCTGGCAGAAGGGCGAGTCGCTGCAGAAGATTGCGCAGCTGTTTGATCGCAACCACTCGTCCGTGCAACGGATTTTGGCCGAGACCAATGGGATCCGTCCGGCACCGCGTCGTCGTTCCAGAAGGGCGCTTCACTTTGGCCGAGCGTGAAGAGATCTCACGGGCAGTGATGGCCGGTCATTCAATCCGTTCGACTGCCCTATCGCTGGGGCGAGCTCCTTCCACCGTCAGCCGCGAGATTCAGCGCAACGGCGGTTCAGAATGCTATCGGGCAAGCCGTGCTGACCAGGCGGCTTGGGATCGGGCGTGTCGTCCCAAGGCTTGTAAACTGGCAGAGCACCGAATGCTGGCGCACATCGTGGCAGAGAAGCTCCAACGGCAATGGTCACAGAGCAGATTTCCGGGTGGCTCAAGCGCACCTATCCAGACGATACGAGTTATCAGGTGTCACGATTGAAGACCGAGCGGTTCCCGGCCATTGGGAATGGTGACCTGCTGTTCGGCAGCAGCAATAGTCAAATCGCCACGCTCGTCGAACGTCAGACGCGGTATGTGATGCTTGTGAAGGTCGAGAGCAAGAATACGGAGACGGTCGTCAATGCGTATCAAGAATGCTCGTCGCCTGCCGCAGGAACTCTATAAATCGCTGACCTGGGATCGCGGCAAGGAGATGGCAGGCCATCGGCGCTTCACGTTGGCGACCAACATCAAGGTCTACTTCTGCGATCCGCAGAACCCTTGGCAACGTGGGACGAACGAGAACACGAACGGTCTGCTGAGGCAGTACTTCCCGAAGGGAACCGACCTGTCCGCATTCTCGCAAGCCAGACTCAATGCCGTAGCAAGACGATTGAACGAACGCCCCAGGAAAACGCTAGGCCACGCAACACCTTCCGAACGATATCAACAATCTGTTGCATCGAGCGGTTGAATCCACAACCCATTCCGGACAGTCGAGAATGGCCGCTTTCGGGAAGTCCGTCGCCAGCGAACTTCGTGCCGCGCACGAATTGTGTGCTGATGTCGGAAAAGCCCACCAAGGAGACCATCGCTCACCGTCTGCTCTTGGAAGCTCCTCACCATCGATTTCGCCATCCTTGCGCGCTCGAATCAATTCGGCAGGTGCCAGTTGAAACTTAGGCTGCAAGCGCGCAGTCTATTGGGCATGCGTCGTCGATTCGGCCACATGAGATCGCTGCCCACCTGGATGCGCTGGGCGCTAGCCTTGATGCTCGTCCTCAATGGCGCACTCGCGCCCGCTGGAATGACGCACGCGATGAACCATGCAGATTTACCCCCGAATCCGCATGCGGTGATGGGAACACACTGTCATCATCACGGGGAGTCGCAAGCGGCCGACTCCACCCATGCTGCGAAAACCTCGCACAGCGGCTGTCCATGCTGCGACGGCGGAAAGTGCCAATGCGGCTGCATATCGTCTGCCGCAATACCTGCGCTCTTCCCCGACTTGCGTCCATTAGCACCGCAAGCATTTTCGCTACGCTGGATGACGCAGGAACCTGCGGTCTCCCCGCCAAGTCGTCTGCTCCGCCCTCCCATCGTTTGATCCCTACACTTCCGCCGCACTAGGCGGCCAGTCTCAGTTCGCGTGTCGTTGTCGATACGCGATCTCGTCGCGACTTGCTATTGCCTCGCATCTCAAAGCCGCACGAGTGCGCTCCGCTGATTCGGTGTGCAAGCGATCACAGCCCATACCGCGCTCGATTTCCCTTTTTAGGTGATGAATTGTGAACAAAACACTCTTTTCC
>JAYTQX010000151.1:0-4455 GCA_043746455.1 Pseudomonadota bacterium | reverse complement strand
CTGCGGCGCTGCGGCCGGCGCCGCCTGAGCGCTGCCCGGATCGTCCATCGCCGGCGGCGCCTGCACAGGCGGCAGCGTGTCCGTCGATTTGCCGCGATCCTGCGCGGTCGCGGCCGTGGCGGCAAGCAGTCCGGTGATTATGCTGACCAGAAATGATCGGTTCATGACGCACCTCCATGCTTGATTGCGCTCCAGAGCATAACAAAGCGTGCGTGAAGGCCACATGAAATTGCACACATTCACGGCACGTTTGGTTTCGTACCCCTCGTTGCAAATCATTTGCGGCTGGCCCAAGCTCGGCGGCCTCTTCAGGTAAATCACGGCAATGGCACGACCGACACTCACCCTGATCGACGGTTCCGGTTATCTATATCGCGCATATCACGCCATGGTCGACCAGCGTCTCGCCAATCGAGCAGGCGAACCGACCGGCGCGCTCAAAGTCGTCTTCAACATGGTGCGGTTGGCACTGAAGACGAACCCCGACTACATCGCCTTCGTCGCCGATGCGCCAGGCCCGACCTTCCGCGACGATCTGTATGCCGACTACAAGGCGCAGCGCGCGCCGATGCCCGAGGATCTGCGCACGCAGATCGAACCGATGCTGCAACTGGTCGCCGCACTCGGATTTCCGATTTTGCACATTCCCGGCGTCGAGGCCGACGATGTGATCGGCACGCTGACTACGCAAGCCGCGGCGCAAGGCATCGACGTGATCGTGTCGACCGGCGACAAGGACCTCGCCCAGCTGGTCAATGCGCATGTGACCTTGGTCAACACGATGACCAACACCCGACTCGACGAAGCCGGCGTGGTCGACAAGTTCGGTGTGCGCCCCGATCAGATCGCCGACTATCTTGCGCTGATGGGCGACAGCGTCGACAACGTGCCCGGCGTCGAGAAATGCGGACCGAAGACGGCGGCGAAATGGCTGAGCGAATACGCCGATCTTGCCGGTGTAATCGCCAATGCCGACAAAGTCGGCGGCAAGATCGGCGAAAACCTGCGCGCCGCCCTGTCGCGCCTGCCGTTGTGGCGCGAGCTGACGCTGGTCAAGACCGATGTCGCGCTGGAGGTAAAGCCGGCGGACCTGACGTTGCGCGAACCCGATATCGCCAAACTGCGCGAGCTGTATACGCGCTACGAATTCAGGGCGGCGCTCAACGAACTGGATGCTGCGGCCGGCTCCGCAGAGGCGAATAGCGCTGATATCAAAAAAACGCCGGCTTCCGACACGCGAGAAAATGAAGCGCAAACACAAACGCCCACTCCGAGTCCCGAGTCCAGAGTCCCGCGCCCCGCAACTGGCAGCGGCCAGTACGACCTCGTGCTCACCCAGGCGCAATTCGACGACTGGCTCGCGCGCCTCGATGCAGCCGAACTGATCTGCCTCGATACCGAAACGACCGGCCTCGATCCGATGCGCGCCGAGATTGTCGGTGTCTCGTTCGCAGTCGAACCGGGTCATGCCGCGTACGTACCGTTCGCGCACGACTACCCGGGCGCGCCTGCTCAACTCGATCGCACGGAGGTCCTCGAAGCCCTGCGTCCACTTTTGCAAAATGCACAAAAATACAAACTTGGGCAACATCTGAAATACGACATGAACGTGCTGTCGACTTATGGCATCGCCATGGCCGGCGTGCGCTTCGACTCGATGCTCGAGTCCTATGTGTGGAATTCGAGCGGCAACCGCCACGACATGGACACACTGGCGAAGAAATATCTCGGCGTCGACACCATTCGCTACGAGGACGTCACCGGCAAGGGCGCCAAGCAGATCGGTTTCTCGCAGGTCGACGTGCGCCGCGCCGCGGACTATGCGGCCGAGGATGCCGACATCACCTTGCGCCTGCACGGTGCGCTGTGGGCCAAACTCGAAACCGAGCCCAGGCTGCAAAGCGTGTTCGAGGACATCGAGATGCCCCTGGTGCCCGTGCTCGCGCGCATGGAGCAAACCGGTGTCCTCATCGATGCGGAGAAACTGAAAATACAGAGTCAGGAACTCGGCCGGCGCATGCTCGATTTGCAACAGCATGCCTACGGCGTTGCGGGACGCCATTTCAGCCTCGACTCGCCCAAGCAATTGCAGATGCTGCTCTACGACGAGCTCAAATTGCCGGTGACGCTGAAGACGCCGACCGGACAACCGTCGACGAACGAAGAAGCGCTCGAAGGTCTGGCCGATCAGCACGAACTGCCGCGCCTGATTCTCGACTACCGCACGTTGGCGAAGCTGCGCTCGACGTACACCGACAAACTCGCCGAACACGTCAATCCGCGCACGGGCCGCGTGCACACGAGCTATCACCAGGCGGTCGCGGCGACCGGAAGGCTGTCGTCGAACGATCCGAATCTGCAGAACATTCCGATTCGCACCGAGGAAGGCCGGCGCATTCGCCAGGCCTTCGTCGCGCCAGCGGGCCATAAAATCCTCGCCGCGGATTATTCGCAGATCGAGTTGCGCATCATGGCGCATCTGTCCGGCGACGCAGGCCTGCTCGCGGCATTTCACGGCAATCAGGATGTGCATCGTGCGACCGCTGCCGAGGTGTTTGGCGTTCCGCCCGAGCAGGTCGATGCGAATCAGCGTCGCGCCGCCAAGGCGATCAATTTCGGCTTGATGTACGGCATGAGCGCCTGGGGCCTGGCGCGCCAGCTGGGCATCGACCGCAATGAGGCACAGGGCTACGTCAAACGCTATTTCGAACGCTATCCGGGCGTGCAGGCCTTCATGCAGGCGACGCGCGCGCAGGCGCACCGCGACGGCTTCGTCGAAACCGTGTTCGGGCGGCGCCTGTATCTCTACGAAATCAACTCGCGCAATCAGGGCTTGCGCGCGGGCGCGGAACGCGCGGCGATCAACGCACCGATGCAGGGCACGGCGGCCGACATCATCAAGCGCGCGATGATCGCGGTCGATGCCTGGCTGCAAAAAAATTCCGGCGCGGCGCGCATGATCATGCAGGTGCACGACGAACTCGTGTTCGAAGTACGCGCAGAGGCCGTGGAAAAAATCGCCGTGGGCGTGCGCGAACGCATGATGCATGCGGCGGAACTTGCGGTGCCGTTGATCGTGGATACCGGCGTCGGCGACAACTGGGACGAAGCCCACTAGAACGGCAAATTTTTTGCCGTTGCACGCATCGATAAAATATTCACGAGACTTTTACGTAAAGTTTCGTAATTGTTCCATTAAATGAATTTAATAATCCGTGTTTTCTCAATGCAAGTGGTTGATTGCTCGAGCAATGAATAAACTCTGAATGGAATCGGAGAATTGTCGGCCCGGACTTGAACTTAGGCCCCTTGTCGCCACCTAATATCGCAGGTGCACGCAACGGCACCTTGGCTTGTCCGCCCCCTGGACAAGCCGCGGAGATCGATCCCTCCCCAGATCGGTCTTCGGACCCAGCCCCGAGAGCTCCCCCTAAGCTCTCGGGGCATTTTTATTTGCGCTGCCGCATTTTCCACGTTTATACATTTGTACATTCAATGGTGCGGCGTTGCCATGATCGCGGCGCGGATTGCAGCGTCCTCTGCGCTTTCGTCGAAACCCAAATGTCCGGCCTGGCCGCGGATGCCCAGATCGGCATACACGCTTTGCCAGTCCGGGAATTCGCGCATCGCGGCGAATTCGCGATAGCGCCGTTCGAAGATGCGTGTTCCGGCCAGCGCATCGAGCCGCGCGACGAAGGCCTCCGGCCGCCACTCGCGGTACGCCGGCAGACAGCAGTCGCGGAACTTCGCCAGCACGGTGTCCACCCCCTGTTTGTCCGCGCTCGCGCGGCGCAGGTCGCGATCGAGCGTGAGCCAGAACGCCGCACCCGCCCAATACACTCGCGCAAACGAGTGGCTGCGATGCATGCCGTCGGCAGTCTCTTCCAGGCTGATGTCCACAGGCTGCGCCATGCCGAGCCGGAATCCTTCGGCCAGCCGATCCCAGGCCTGGGTCGGCGTCAGCAGACCACCGCGTGCACGCAGGACGTTTTGATAGTAGGTCGCCAAACCTTCGGCGAGCCAGCTGCCGCGGTCACCGAGATAGGGATGCATCAAGTGACTGAGTTCGTGCACCGCCTTCCAGTCGCCGGCGAATTCCGCAGCCGGCCGGCTTGGATCGATCAGCAGTTGCAGGGCATTGCCTTCCCCGCGAACCGATTGACCGAACATGACGGCCTGGTCGCGCGCACCGACCGGAATCATCAGCACCTGCACGTCGGGCAGCGGCAGTCGCCCGTATGCGCCGAGCACCGCATGCGCGACGCGATCGAACCAGGCACGCAGTTGCTGGCGCTGCTGATCGTCTGCGCCCTGCAGGATGGTCAGACGCAGCACGCCGCCGGGCAAGGTAATTTTTTCTTCATCGAAGTGGCCGATCGCGACCGTGGCCGACCAGTCCGCCGGTGTGTTCGGAATGCTAAAGCGTATATTTTTGCCAGCTGCGGTATTCGCACC